>JBFWYF010000176.1:0-10336 GCA_050186685.1 Pirellulaceae bacterium | reverse complement strand
ATAGGCTGTATCGGCGGTGCCAGACAGCAACTCAGTGTCTTCGGTGCCGGTATAACTTCCCACTCCCTCTTGGAACTTGCGCGACAGGACCTCGATGGTGATCGTGTCCGTGTCCGACAGAGCGCCCCCGCTGCCGGTGTTTCCTTGATCATTTACGATGATCTGCAAGGACGCCGTACCCTGAAAGTCCGTACCGGGCATGAAAGAGAGTCCATCCAGAGCCGTGTTGATGTTCGTAACGGTTCCGGTGAAAGTCATTGTCGCATCGGCCGTCCCGTCGCCGGACGTGAACGATAGCCCGGCGAGGCCGCTCAGCGTCACCGTGCCGTTCGTGGCTGTCAGTGTCACGCGCACCGCACTGCTGTCGGCGTCGACATCGCTGATCGAGATGCCGTTTGCATTGGTCGTAGAAAACACAAGTGGCAGATTGACCGCCGTCGTCTGGCTGCCGGGAACCGAATTCGTCGGCGCATCGTTGCTCGATGCCGGCTGAATGTAGCCCGTGACCGTCGTACTCGTCCCGCCGTCCCCATCGGTTACGTAGGCCTGCAGCGTACGCGTGACGGTGGAGGGTGTGTCGCTCGTGTTCTCGTAAGTGACATTCCGAGCGACTGCTTGCGCGATCGCGGGTGTCGCCGAGGCATTGAAGGTTACGGTCAGCGCGGTTCCTCCGGTGACTGGGCCGTTGAAGGTGCCTACGACGACACCGCCGTAGGTGATATTCGACCCACTCACACCGACCTGTCCCGCTCCGGTGCCGTCGTGACGGACGGTCAGTGTGTCCTCCGCCAGTCCGTTGGCGGTGATATGGAAGACGAGTTGCCCGCCGTTGAAATCGGCTGAATCGATGTCGCCGATCGTGACCGTCGACCCAATCGTGTACGGCCCGTAATTCTCGGGATAAGGCAAGGTCCCCGTCGACGCGCTGAACGTGGGGACGTCGTTCACGGCGTTTATGGTAATGGCGATGTTGTCCGTATCCGATTTGGCGCCCCCACTGCCCGAATTGCCCAGGTCGTTGGTGACGATCTGCAGGTTGGCGGAGCCACTGAAGTCACTGGTCGACGAGAACGACAGCCCGGCTAAGGCGGTATTGATATCGGTCACCAGGCCGGTAAATGTCATCGTCGCGTCCGCCGTCCCATCTCCTGCGGAGAAAGACAGGCCGCTCAACCCACTCAGGGTCGCGGTACCGTTGGTCGCGGTCAGCGTCACCTGGATGGCGCTGTAGCCCGCGTCGACGTCGCTCACCGAAATCAAATTGCCGTTGCCGCTGGAAAAGACCGTCGTCGTGTCCTCGTTCATGGTCTGAGCACCCGGGGTACTGTTGACGGGTGCGTTATTGACCGAGTCGTCCTCGCTGCCGAACGTCACGAAAGTGCCGGGTGAGTTCTGGTTGTTGTATTCCGTGGTCACCCATCCGGCCGTGCGAGTGGTCGTCGCGAGTCGCACTTCATCGAGCCCGCCGTTGTAATACCGCTCGCTCGGGCCAGGCCGGCCGAAACGCAGGTCCGTGTCCCAGCTCGCGCGCGATGTGTCCGAAAGGGCCCCCGTATCCGTGCCGACCGCCACGCCATCGAGATACATCGTTGCTGTAGGTGTCGTGCTCATGTTCGACACGACCACGGTCACGTGATGCCACCCCGTGGTGTCCGTCATGGGTGTCACAATGTTCAGCGGATTATTGACGCCGGCGGTTTCATCGCCGAGGAAGAAGCTCAGCACATTGCTTGCGGCCGTCGTGCCATCATGGTTTCCGATGCTGATGTGCATCTCCTGCTGTGAGGCGCCACCCCCTCCGTAGCCATTCCCGTCAATCACGCCCTGCCATAACAGGTGCTGAGCAAATGCGGTCGAATCGGCATTGAACCAGAGCGAGAGCGTGAAGTTGTTCGCGGTCCGTGCTTCGTTGCTGGTCGTGGTGACGTACGAACTCGTGCCGTTAAAGTCTTCGCCGTCCCCGATCTTGGCTGTGCTGTAATTGGAAGCTCCTACATTCGAGCCGGTATTGGCATTGATCGTGCTGTCCGTGTAGTCCGAACCGAGATGCCAGACGCCTTTGAAGTTGGATTCCCAAGTACCCGTCGTGTTCCATTGATTCGCGGCCGAGGAATTGCCGTAGTAAACGTACAGGGCCGTGTCTGAGGCGTAGCTGACACTGGGGACCTCGACCCAGGCGACCAGTTTGCCCGTGACCGGATCGTACGACTCGATCTGATGGTCGAGCTTGGTCGTGCCATCTGCTGAAGTGAAGACAAAGTCGCCGCCATCGGACTGTGCGACATGGCCACCGTACGTCGTGGTCCGGAAGTTAGTGTCCGTCACGCTGATCAGTACGGGAAAATTCGTCAGGTTCGCACCACCGGACACCTGAGTATGGTTGATCGTGACCGACTTACGATTCGACCAGGACGTGCTGTACCACCCCAGGCTCGCGTTGGTTTCGGCGAGGTACTGAGCGGATAAAGGCAGTTGCCAACCGTTGGCTAGTTCAGCAGCGGCGGCCCGTGAGGACGCTTCGAGCAACCAATCGCCCTCGCCCCCAGTTGCGTTCGTCGATGCAAAGACGTCAGCCCCTGTCAATTGGGCCAGCTCGTCCAGGAGAAGTTGTCCATCGCTATCGATGGCAGCCACGTCGCAGCTGAAGATATTGATGTTCGCTCCCACCACGAGCTGATACGAAAGACGCTGCCAGTCCTCGCTGTAACTATCCAGGGAGCTCGTCGAGATCCATTCATTGCCGAGCTCGAACGCTCCTTCTGTCCCGTGCGACAGGATCGACAATGAAGCGATCTGTGTTCCGGTTGCCTCCGACCAGGCGGAAACGCGAGTCAGAATACTGCTTGCGGAGTCACTGTTCCCGTCGTAGACGAACAGCTGGCTCTGAGGCAGTACCGCTTGGCGCAGCAGTTCGTAGTCGTCCAGTTGCGAGTCGAGCAGGACGACATCTGCCCCTGTATGTGCCGGAGACGCGCCGTCGGCAGGTGCGGCTTGTTCCCCATCGGGCGGCGACGCGGAGTGGTCTTGAGGGGCGAGTTGCGTGTCGGCACCCGTCAGCTCCTGAATCGCTTCCAGCAGCAATGGACCATTGTCGCCTGTGGCTAAATCCGATACATGGAACTGGATGGCGGCATCTCCAGTCAGCCCGTCCTGCCAGCACATTAGTTCGGTGGCATAGGCTGGCAGATTGTCGGCGGTCAACCATGTGCCTCCGAGCTTCACCGCGCCATCCGCCCCGGTGCTGAGGATGTGGACGGATGCGACGTGGTCCCTGGCCGTCAGCAGGTCGCCGATGAATGCCACGCCATCTTCGTCGGCCGCCAACCGTACGACTTCCCGGTCGCTGTCCGAAGCGGTATCAGCGAGCAGCTGAGTGAGCGCGTCCGGGCTGGCGGACTCGTCGACAAAAATAACTGTCCGGCGTACCGCGGTCTCCGGCGACTGGCTCGTCCCGTCGTGGGCCGATGCGTCCGAGGAGCCCGTCCCTTGGTTGCTCGAACGACCTTCGTCGTACGATGTCGACCTGTTCAACGTATCCTGATCGAGAGCCTGGCCGTCGGCCGTGGCGCCGGCATCGGTTGTCTGTTGGTCCAGGTAGGGACTGGCATCCAGGCCCGCGGCATCCGGCGAGTTCCCGACGGCGGCCTCCAGCAACTCCGGAGGCAGAGGTGTCGCGCTCATGAGGACGCGAGCCTCCAGTTCGCCGAATTGGAGTGGAGTCGACCGTGCTGACCGCGCCGGGTCGCGCAGCAGGGCCGCTTGTCGGATGGCTTCCAGCGCTGTCTCGATGGAGAACCTGGTGCGTTCGAAGAAGTTCCGCCACATCATGCCATGGTCCCCGGATTACGGCCGGTCAAAGGGAGCTGTTTGCGATCCTCGGCATGGCGTGGATGCCCCCTGGGCAGGAAAACCGCGCAGCGCGATGGGACGCGCGGCGCTGCCGCGCTGAGGAATTCGCTGTTTAAAACCTACCTCCTGTAGGAATTGCGCCAGTTCATTGCGCCGATCGCGCGGACGAATCCCAGGAGGATCCGCCGCAAGTTTGCCGGTTATGACGGCCAGGGCCTCGTCAGAGAGTGGGGGACAGAACTTCCACCGACGAAAAGCCCGGGAAGGGCGAAGCGGGACTTCGTACCTCCCACCGAGGAGATGACCTGCATAGAATGCGACATGCAAAGGATCGCCGAGGACAAATTTCCCCTGATTGCGAGTCGTACCGTGTCGCAGGCTTCGCCCGTTACTCTCGAGGAGATCATCGCTGAGTTCCAGGAACTGGGAGATTGGGATGCCCAGTGCGATTACTTGATCGATCTCGGGTACGAACTGCCCAAATTGCCGGCGGAGGCAAAGACCGAGGCAAACCGTGTTCGAGGCTGCCAGAGCAACGTCTGGATGACCGCGCACTTTACTCCGGGTGACTCGCCCGTCGTCGAGTTCATTGCCAACAGCGACGCGATCATCGTGAACGGATTGATTGCGGTGTTGATGGCGGTGTTTAACCGGCGCACCGCCCGCGAGATCCTGACTACCGATGCACGTGCGGTGTTTGCTCAGCTGGGCCTGGAGCGGCACTTGAGCTCGCAGCGGCGCAATGGACTCTACGGCATGGTGGAACGCATTCGCCAGCTGGCTTTGGCGGCCGCCTGAATGGAAAGCGCGTGAAGCAGTCTCAGACAATGACGCAATCCCAGACAATGGAGAAAACTGTGGTGTCGGGCTTTGATCCGCAGCGAGTGCGCCAGGATTTCCCTGTGTTGATGCAGACGCTGCCCAAGGGACTGCCGCTCGTCTATCTCGACAGCGCGGCGTCTGCGCAGAAGCCCCGGCAAGTGCTCGACAAAGAGCGCGAAGTGTACGAAACGTACTATGCCAACGCCTATCGCGGCGTCCACCGGCTGGGTGCCCGGGTCGACGACGAGATGGAGGCGGCGCGGCGCAAAGTGCAGCAGTGGATCGGAGCGGGCCTGCCCGAGGAAGTCATCTTCACTGCCGGTACGACGATGGCGATCAACATCGTGGCGGCGGGATGGGGCCGGCGTCATCTCCGTCCGGGCGACGAAATCTTGTTGAACGTCATGGAGCACCACGCCAACCTTGTGCCGTGGCAGGAGATCGCCCGTCAGACGGGCGCGACATGCCGTTATGCTCCACTCACCGGGGACGGTCGCCTGGACCTCGATCAGCTGGAGGGATGCCTGTCCAAGCGCACCCGGATGGTGGCCGTGACGGGCATGTCGAATGTACTGGGTACTCGGAATCCCGTGCGTGAAATCGTCGAGCGAGCTCACCGGCATGGAGCGCTGGTACTGGTCGATGGGGCGCAGAGTGTGCCTCATGCTCGGACCAACGTGGTGGAAATCGGCGCCGATTTTCTCGCCTTCTCTTCGCATAAGCTGTATGGCCCGAGCGGAGTGGGCGTCTTATACGGCCGCCAGGAGCTGCTGCGCGACCTTGATCCGTTGTTGTTCGGCGGCCATATGATTGCCACGGTGACTTGCCAGGGTAGTACCTGGGCCGAGCCGCCGGCGAAATTCGAGGCGGGAACGCCGCCTATCGCGCAGGCTATCGGACTGGGAGCTGCCGTGGATTACCTGGCGGCCCTCGACTGGGAGGCGGTGCACGACCATGAGTCGCGGCTCGTTCACGCCGCGTTTGAGCGGTTGCCTGAGATTCCCGGGCTACGCATCCATGGCCCTCCACCCGCCGAACGCGGCGGCATCATCGGCTTTACTATCGAGGGAGCTCATCCGGAAGACCTTGCCCAGTTGTTGGACCGACGAGGGGTTTGTGTACGCCACGGGCATCATTGCACTATGCCCCTTCACGAATCGCTGGGCGTGTCCGCCACGGTCCGGGCCAGCTTCGGGCTCTATAACACGCTCCAGGACATTGATTATCTGGTCGAATCGCTGCACTTTGCGCTACACAAACTGCGGCTGGAATGACCGCGGAGGCGGAAATTTCTCCAGATTCCGCCCCGAGCGTGGGAACGAAGTTTACGGTGAGGTGCTGTTGCCGTATATTCGTAGCGGTCTTCCCACAGGGCTTCCCTCGGCGACGGGAAGAGCGAGGCGGAGCAGCATGTATTCCCGAATTCCCAAGATCCATCGGCGCAGCGGGCAGGTTGCCATTGCTTGGCTGGGCTATCTGGCTCTGCTTGCGGGAGCTCTCTTCGCGGCGTCTGGCTGTCCTGGAATGCTGGTCGTAAAGGCGGGGGAATCGAGCGCGCCGGCCCCGGAGCCGTCGGAGGAGTCGGAAGAAGGACCCCAGGACTGGACACAGGCCAATCCCCGCCGCCGGTTTATTCCGCGCTCCCCCGTCTTGATCCCGTTCGCCCGCAATTCGTCGCTTCCGTGCGGCGACCGGCTCCTCGGCAGACCGCGACGAGTTCCCTGTCCGGATTCGGACCATCTTATCGCGCATGATCTGTTAGCGCCGCTGCGCTGTTAATCGGGCACTCGCCGATTTCTTGTTGACTTGCCGTTCGTCGGTTCCCGCCCGGGGTTCGAAACCGCGCGAATGGTTCCCTCTTCGTCCCCTGCCCGCGGACGGGATGCAACGGTTCATACCAGCCATGGTTCGCGACGCCAACCAAGGAGGCCAAAAATGCCCAGGGCGAAACTGCTTTCTCCTGCCACCCTTCCCAAAGATCTCATCGCCGGCATGGTCGTGTTTCTGGTGGCCTTGCCCTTGTGCCTGGGCGTGGCCTTGGCGTCTAACGCACCCTTGTTTGCCGGATTGCTGGCAGGAATCGTCGGCGGCATCATCGTGGGGACGCTAAGCGGCTCGCATAGCAGCGTCAGTGGTCCTGCGGCCGGCCTGACGGCGATCGTGGCCGCGCAGATTGCGGGGCTGGGTTCCTTTCAGGCGTTTCTACTGGCGGTGGTTGTCGCAGGCGTCATTCAGATCGGCCTGGGCATCTTGCGAGCCGGATTTATCGCAGAGTTTTTTCCGTCCAGTGTCATCAAGGGTTTGTTGGCCGCCATTGGCGTGATTCTGATCTTGAAGCAGATTCCGCATGTCGTAGGACACGACGCCGATCCAGAAGGTGAAATGTCGTTTATCCAGCCCGACATGGAGACGACTTTTTCCGAGTTTGGGGAAGTGCTGGGAGACTTCCACCGCGGCGCCGCTGTCATCGGACTGGCCTCGCTCGTCGTGCTCGTGTTCTGGGAGAAGCTGAAATTCCTGAAGAAATCCCTGGTTCCCGCACCGCTGGTGGTCGTGGTCCTGGGTGTAATCGGGAACCTGCTGATGAATCGATTAGGTGAGCCCTGGGCGATCCAGGCAAGCCATCTCGTCCAGGTCCCCGTCGCAGACAGCGTCGGGGGATTCTTGGGGTTTCTGCAACCACCGGATTTCAGCCAGTGGGCCAATCCGGCCGTCTATCTCGCCGGCATCACCATTGCCATCGTCGCGTCGCTCGAAACACTCTTGAATCTCGACGCGATCGACAAACTGGATCCGCAGCGCCGGGTTTCGCCGTCGAGTCGCGAATTGCTGGCCCAGGGGGTGGGCAATGTGGTCGCCGGTCTCATAGGCGGTCTGCCTGTTACCTCGGTTATCGTGCGGAGTTCCGTGAATATCAATTCGGGGGGCCAGACGAAGTTATCCGCGATTTTTCACGGAGTGCTGCTGGTCGTCTGCGTCGTCTTGATGCCCACCTGGCTGAACTTGATCCCCTTGTCTTGCCTGGCGGCGATCCTGCTGGTCACCGGCGTCAAGCTGGTCAATCCGACGTTGATTCGCGAGATCTGGCGCGAAGGGCGCTACCAGTTCGTGCCCTTCGTCGTGACGGTCGCGGCCATCGTGTTGACGGACCTGCTGATCGGCATCCTGATCGGTCTGGGGGTCAGTCTCGCCTTCATCCTGAACAGCAACCTGCGCCGTCCCTTGCGCCGCATTGTGGAGAAACACCTGGGTGGCGACGTGGTCCACATCGAATTAGCGAATCAAGTCAGCTTTCTGAATCGGGCTGCCATCGACAGGGCGCTCAACGAGGTGCCGCGCGGGGGCCACGTGCTGCTCGATGCACGTGCCACGGACTACATCGATCCGGACATTCTCAGCCTGGTCCGCGAGTACAAGGAGCGGACGGCGCCCGTGCGCGGGGTCAAGGTCAGCCTGCGAGGTTTTCGCGAGAAGTATCAGCTGCGAGATGAGATCCAGTATGTCGACTATTCGACGCGCGAACTCCAGGACAATCTGACGTCCGACGCGGTCCTGCGCATCCTGAAAGAGGGGAACGAACGATTTCGGACGGGACATCGGTTGTCGCGCGATCTGGGACGCCAATTGCACGCTTCGGCGCATGGCCAACATCCGATCGCCGTGATCCTCAGCTGTATCGATTCCCGGACGCCTGCGGAACTGGTCTTTGATCTCGGATTAGGTGACATTTTCAGCGTTCGCGTCGCTGGCAACGTGACCAGCCCTAAAGTACTGGGCAGCATGGAATACGGCTGTGCGGTCGCCGGGGCCAAGCTCATCCTGGTCATGGGACATACACGGTGCGGCGCCGTTACCGCGGCCGTCGGTCTCGCCCATTCCAGGGAGAACAGCTTCCAGGCTACGGGATGCCAACACCTGGAGCCCATTATCCATGACATTCAGCAGTCGCTGGACGGTCAGGACTCACGCAACTGGCCTAGCTTGAACGACGAAGCGCGGCAGGCCTACGTCGATACGGTGGCACGCCGGAACGTCGTGCGGGCCGTCGATTCCATCCTGCACGAAAGCCAGACCATCGCCGAATTGGTGTCGGCGGGACGCATTGCCGTCGTGGGAGCGATGTACGACATCGCCAGCGGGCGCATCGATTTCCTGAACGGCGACGTCGCCGCCGATCGTCTGGTTGCGACCGAGGATCGCGTCGAAGCCAGCTGATCGGGCGACAGGAAACTCTGTGTCACCCTGACCGTCTCCTGCAGTACTAGTAGATGGGACTTGGGGAACCGATTCGCGGTCAGCTCAGCCCTGTGGGTTTTCGGGCAGAGCGTAGCTAGAACAGTTCCCGGATCGGTTCGCCCGATTCGACCATCGAACGCGGGCGACCGCTGGGATCCACGTACTGCAGGTCCCGCTCGATTCCTAGTGCGTGGAACAGGGTGGCCATGAGGTCCTGCACGGACACGGGGCGACTCTTAACGGTTCCTGCGTGCTCGTCGGTCTCGCCGACCACCTGTCCCGTCTTCAGCCCGCCACCCAGAAAAAGAACATCGTTAATCGCAGCCCAGTGATCGCGGCCAGCCCGATCGTTGATGCGAGGGGTACGGCCGAAATCGCCCGTCACCACGAGCAGGATGTCCTGAAACAAGCCCCTCGCTTGAACATCCTGCAAGAAGGCATGGACGGCGTGATCGAGCGGCGGACACGCGTCCTGCAGCTTCGGGACGATATCCCCATGGTGGTCCCAGTTGCCGAAATTGATCGTAACGAACCGCGAGCCGCGCTCGCACAGCCGCCGTGCCAATAACAAATCCTGGCCGAGACCTGGCCCATAGGCTTCCCGGCAGCGTTCGTCCTCCTGCGACAAGTCGAAAGCCTGACGGGCGCTGCCCAGGACGACGTGTAGCGCTTGGCGGCGGAATTCATCGACTCCCCCGGTGGTTGCGGCCGCCTCCAACCGTCGTTGCCATTGATCGAGCGACTCGAGCAGGCCGCTCCGTTCGTCGAGCCTCGCCCGATCGATGCGCAGCTCCATGTCGTCCAGCAGTTCGTTGCCCTGACCAACTCGGCAGCGAAGCGGCGCATAGGACGCGCCAAGCCAGGCCGCGTCGTCCCCTGGATAACCCGGACGGCGGCCCATGACCCGCACGTAGCTGGGGACACCGGTCCCGGCCTGCGTCGCCCCAAAACGCCTCGCCACCACCGAACCCATCGCGGGGTGCTGTTGCGGGATGATCGCCGCTTGTCCGAGAAACTGGGGCGGCCAGGGATTTCCGGTCTTGAGCCAATGTGTGGCACCTCCATGATCGCCGTCTGTGTGTCCCAGCGTGCGGACGATCGACATCTGGTCGGCAACCCCGGCCAGCAAAGGAAATTGGCTGCCGAATTGCACTCCCGGCAGCCGTGTCTGGATCGCGCCGAAAATGCTCCGGTACTCGGCCGGCACGTCGACTTTCGGATCAAACGTCTCGAGCTGGGATGCACCGCCGTCCAGGAACAGGTAGACAATCGACTTGGTCCGACCGGTCGGTTGTGGGGCGTCCGCCGCGGCGTGGAGGAGTTGCAGGTCGGCCCAGGTCAAGCCGCTCAGCCCCAACGCTCCGATCCGCAAAAAGTTGCGACGGGACACACCGTCACAGCGCCGGCCCCTTGGTGTAGGGGCCCAAAA
>JBFWYF010000175.1:0-10339 GCA_050186685.1 Pirellulaceae bacterium | reverse complement strand
CCAGGACCGCGCTTCCTCCGATCATCCCGCGCGCCGTCCAGCAGGGCTCGACGGGCTCGACCTTGGTCCATCGGCGACCATCCTTGGTCCACCACAGATCCCGGTAGAACTTCTCTTCCGCCGGGGCGAACGCCGGCATCGTTTGGCCGCCGATCACCCACATCCGGTCCCGATGGACGACCGTGTAGTGCAGCGCGCGGGGGGCCCAGGGAACGTCGGCTCCCTGATTGACCCATTCCCAGACTTTGCCGTCGGCCGAGCTCCAGACATCCGACTGGTAATGCCCCTGGTTACAGTCGCCACCGAGGATCCACATGCGGTCGCGAAACACCGCGTAGCCAGCCGTGTGCCGCCCTTCCCAGTCGCGGGCCGTCTCGAAGGACCGGTCGACAAACGTGTTCGGCTTGACCAGCGTCCAGGCGGTGCCGTCGGGCGAACTCCAGACTTCGTTGTTGCAGATGCGCGGGAAAAAGGAACGGTGAGCGGCTGATGGATTCCAGCCTCCCAGCAACCACATCTGCCCGCGAAACGTCAGAGCCCCCGCGCCATCGCGAGGGGCCCACGGGGCAGCATCCGTCACCAGTTCCCAGACGTATTCCGGTTCGGCACCGGCGGACTCCGATCCACCCAAAAAAAGGAATGACAGCAGCCACACCAGGCACAGCCCGTATGGAGCGTATCCCCTCGCCGGCCGTTCCGCGCGTCGTTGCATGATGGATCGTCCCCACTGCACAAGGCACCGCGTGACTTTCCCGTGGCGTTCCACGGTGCGACCAATGTACTCGCCCCCCGCGCTGGGATGAAGCTGGAGGCGATGCCGAAGCGCGGGTCCTGCTCGCCGGTGGCCGTGAGTTAAACGAAATATTGCGCCGTGAACGGGACGCATGGGATCAGGAGCGCTGACCCGTCCTTCCAGCAAGGTCCGCTTTACGCATACTCGGGCAGGAATTGCCGCCAGTTCTCGTAGAGGATGTTGTGAATGACTTCGTCCGGTACGCGCGGCAGCCGCGTTCCCTCCAGGATGTCGTTTACTTTTCGCTGCCCGGCCATCACCTGCGGCAAGGTGGCGGACGGGAAGTCGGACCCGAGAATCAACTTGTGTTCCACGCCGTACTCGATCGCGGTCATCAACGCCTGGTAGTGGCGCAGCGGCCGATAGTGGAGCGCCGAGATGTTGGCGTACAGGTTGGGGTGCTTCCGGATCAGGACCACGCACTCGTCCTCCCAGGGATGCCCCATGTGTGCGATCACGATCCGCAGATTCGGGCAGGCCAGCGCGATATCTTCCAGCTGAATGGGATTGGCGTACTTCAGGGGACCGGGCCGCACGAAGGAAGTTCCCTGGTGAATGTTGATGGGAATTCCCAACGACTCGGCCTTGCGAAACAGCGGCAGATGGCGCGGATCCTGCGGATCCCAGTTCTGGTAGATCGGCGAACACTTCAGGCCCCGCAGACCCAGCTGTTCGACATAGTACACCAGTCGCTCGACGCAATCGGGATCATTCGGATCCACCGAACACCAGCCGATGAAGCGATCCGCGTGCTGACGTACAAACGCGGCGATCAGCTCCTGATCGGCCTGGATACCGCAATAGGGCGCCTGGATACCAAACACGACAACTTTATCGGCATCGCGTGTTGCCTCGAGCAGCTGTTCGGGGCGTGAATCGAAAGCGTTCTCATACTTCACTTGGCTCGCGGCGAAGTAAACGTCCGGCGACAATTTCATCTTGGCCCGTTTAGCTTCCCAGGCCGTTTCCACAAACTCCTGGGACAGATGGTCGGGATACCACATCAGGTTCGTATGTGTATCGACAAGCATGGGCGGCTTTCGGTGGAGTGAGATGGCCACAGGGCGGCTGTGGTTGTCCGGCTAAGATAGCCGGTGAAAGAATTCTTTCTGAGAGTTCTTCCTTACGCATCACCATAGGACGGCGCGAGCACGCTGAAAAGTAACCGTAAAGTGGCAACAGCCGCGGCGGTGGAGTAAGTACGCAGGCTCGGCTCTGTCCGAAAACTCATCTGGCTGGGCGCGAAGCTGTTCCCCAGATCCCCTCTCCCGGTACTGCCAGAGAAGGCCGTCCCGGCGTCGTCGACCTGTCGGGAGCGGTACGAGGGTGCCGGGCATTCGCCGAGTCCGCGACGACTCCGACGAAGACGGGCCGCTGGACATCCTGACAAGTGCCACTGTCCTGCTACGGAAACCGAACTAGCGGACGGGTTACGCGCGGATCAGCTCCCGCGCCAGATCGTAACCGATCACAAAAATGGCGGCGTCGATCAGGCAGTGGCCGATCCACGGCACCCATAAGCTCTGCGTCACATGATACAGCCAGGCCCAGCAAGCGCCTCCCACGGCGACCGCTCCCGCAAACAGCCAGGTCGTGGGAGAGGACCAGCCGAAGTACTGCGCCAGTACCAGGACATGGTGGGCCATGAAACCCAGACTGGACGCGATGACGGCACCCGTCAAGGGGACCAGCTGCTGCCACCGTCGGAATACGAACCACCGCCAGTAGTACTCCTCCAGAAACGAATGTCCTAGCGCGTAAAAGACGGCGACCAGCCGGTAGGTCCATACGCTGGTGAGCCCGATACTCGCAATCCTGCGGCGGACCGCCATCGCGGGCTCGTCGAAAAAACCGGACGGCCGTAGGTATCCAAAGTAGAGTCCGAACATCGCCGAGGCTACTGCGCCTCCGAACAGAAACCCGAGCGCCAAGCCTCGTTTCGATACCTTCCGGCTCCACCGCGGCCGCTCGCGCTCGACCCACAGCACCCACGCGATGGGAAATCCAAATTGAACCAACTTGCCCGCTACGTAGGCGACCTGCTGGTACGACGAGGGCCGATCGTTGAGCGCAAGAAAATAGAGCCACGTGATCACGGTGGGGACAACCATCGTGAAGGCCAAGGCGCCTACGAGTGCGCGTCGCGGGACCATAGGAATCCACACGCTCCGGCGAGCGTGGCTACGGAAGGAACACAAATTCTTTCACGTTAAACAGGACATGACAGAAATCGGACCAGACGTCTGCATCGTTTGCGGCGGAGTCCGGGGATAAGCCGCGTAGTTCGGCCTGAGCCCGCAGGAAGGCTTTCGACTGGTCGACCTCCTCCGGCGTTGGCCGCCGTGAGAATGCCGTCAGGTAAGCACCGCGGATACGGTCCTCGGTCGATGCCCCGGCGTCGGCCAGGGTTTCGGCCGCCCAACGTCGGGCCTGTTCCACGACAAACGGGTCGTTCATGAGAATCAGCGCCTGAGCTGGAACATTGGATGTGTTCCGACGCCCCATGGTCGAGAACGGAATTGGAGTGTCGAAGGCGACCAGCATCGGAGGCAGGAAGTTGCGGCGGACTTCGATGTAGACGCTACGGCGGCCGTCGCCGTCGGTCGGACCGCTGCGCGTCGGCTTGCCCCGGCCTTGCATGAACGAGGTGATATGCACCGGGATGCTCGGCCCTCCCATGTGCTGGTCCAATCGTCCTGACACGGACAACATCGCGTCGCGGATCGCTTCCCCTTCCAGCCGCCGAACAGGCATCGCATGCAGCCAGCGATTCGTCGGATCGACGTCTCGAGCTCGCGGGTCGGCCGGTTGGCTGGACATGCGATACGTCTGGGACAGCACGATCTCTCTCAGCACATGCTTGATCGACCATCCTGACCGGACCAGTTGCGTGGCCAGGTAGTCCAGCAGTTCGGGATGCGACGGGGGCTCGCCCAGCACGCCAAAATTGTCGACGGATGCCACGATTCCACGGCCAAACAAGTGATGCCACAGCCGGTTCACCAGGACCCGCGCGGTCAGGGGATTTCGGGCTGACGCAACTTGATCCGCCATCTCGCGCCGTCCACTGCCCCGCACGACCGACCCGTCCTCGGCGAGCGCGGTCGGCAAGCCGCGGGGAACTTCGCGGCCCAAGACGCGCGGATTACCGCGGATGAACACGTGCTCGTTCAGCGGCGTTCCCTCGGTCATGGCCAGCACGTTCGTCGGAGGCGGCAAAGCACCGATCACCTCGGCGACCCGCTCGTCCTGGGCGCGGATCTCGTCGGCGACCGATCGCAGCCGCGGATCGACCGTATTCGCAAAATGCCGTAATAGCCAGTTCACGATCGCCGTTTCATCACGAGCCAGCGAACGCTCACGCCACGCACGAATCGCTTGCCGGCACCGTTCGGCGGTTATCCGGGCCAGTACCTCGTCGCCCCGGTCCCGGTTGGACCCTCGATCGGTGCTGCTCACCGAACTCCCGCTGTCCGGCGGCTGCATGGAGTTCGAAAAGACCACTTCGTCCAGGGCTACCCAACCATCGCCCGGGTCCAGAATCTCGATGTACGCACGGTGCCCGATGTACATACCCAGGTCGCCGGATTGACGATGCCAAACCAACCGGCTTCCTGCCTTCGTGTCGACCGGGAATCGGAGCTCCTTGAACAGCAGCTGGCTGAATTCGTGCATTACGTAACCATCCACGATCAGCCGAACTTCGCACCCCGTTCCGGCAAGGCGATAGAAGATGTGGGGGTGGCTGATCGTGAACGTCGGTGAACGCAATACGCCGCGCAGTTTCGGCGATAACCGACCGGAATGGGCCATTCCGGGAAGCAGCAGCTGAATCGCGTCCGTCTGCGGATCCCGCTGCCCGCCAATGGTCGGAGATGTTCCAAAGGCCTCACCCGTCACAAACCAGTCGCCGAACGTGTCTCCATCGAAGGAAGCGAACCTCCGGCTCTCCGCGCTGGCAGGCCGCGGCCCGGCCGTCGTGGAGTTATCGTCGGCTGAGGCGGAACTCGGTCGGCGTGCCTCGGGCGACCATGCATGCAGCGGATGATCCGAGTCGCGCAGTTCCGGATCGTCGCACGCGTTCACCCAGCGGGTGAGGTCGTCTGGCGCGTCGTCCGAAGTTTCCTTATCGGCGGCGGAAGCAGAGGGGCCGCGTTGTCGCTGAACCCCACGTGCCGCCAGCAGGCCGCGCGTCATGTCGTCTGCGGCGAGCCCCACGAGTCCGTCCGCCAGTCGCTGCAACGCCTGGTCGGTCTCTTGACGCAGTGCTGCGACTCGGGACGCCGCGTGGGCGACATGCCCGCCGGGATCCAGTTCGGCCAGCTGCCGTCGAGAACTCTCCAGCACTCCGGCCAGCGCGTAGTAATCCTCGGTCGAGATCGCATCGAACTTATGGTCGTGGCAACGAGCACACGCGATCGTCAGCCCCAAAAACGTCTTGCCGAACACGTCGATCTGGTTGTCGATGCGGCCAGCCTGGTCCCCGCGCACGTCGACCGGTGCGTGAGTAGCCTCGTGCAGAAACCAGAAGCCCGTGCCGAGAATCGATTCATTGGCGCCCTGCACCGGATCGTGGCGGGCGTCGGTCAACAGGTCTCCGGCCACATGTTCGCGAACGAGCTGGTCATACGGTACGTCGCCGTTGAACGCGCGGACGAGATAGTCCCGATAACGCCACGCCTGCGCGATGGGATAGTCGAATTCGTGACCGCATGTCTCGGCGTACCGCACAAGATCCATCCAGTGCCGCGCCCAGCGCTCGCCCAGGGCCGGAGATTGCAGCAGCCGGTCCACCTGCCGTTCCCACGCGTCCGGCGACCGGTCTTGCTCGAATCGCAAGACTTCGTCGACGGGTGGCGGCAGACCGATCAGATCAAAATAAAGCCGCCTCAACAGTGTGCCTCGGTCGGCTTCGTCCGCAGGCCTAAGGTTCTGCTCTTCGAGTCGCGACAGAATAAAGCAGTCGATTGGCCCGAGGGTCCAACTCGAGTCGTGTACCGCCGGCAGCGGGCTCGAACGCACGGCACTCCAGCACCAGTGTTCGTCGCGCCGAGCGTGTACGTCCGGACGATCATCTTTCGGAAGGGGGAGGCTGGCAGCCACCGGCCAGGGTGCACCCCGCACGACCCATCGCGTCAGCGTCTCGACTTCGGCCGGCGGCAGACGCGACTGGGGAGGCATCTGATAGACTTCGCCATACCGAATCGCATCAATCAGCAGGCTCTTGTCCGGCTGGCCGGGTACGACGGCGGGCCCCGTGTCGCCCCCCCGCAGCAGGGCGTCGCGCGAATCAAGCCGCAGTCCCCCTTTCGGCTCTTTCCCGTCGCCGGCATGGCACTCATAACACCGAGCGACCAGCACAGGGCGCACGGACTTCTCGAAGAACTCCAGATCCTGCTCGGATACCGTCGCCTCGGCTGTTGCCGGTTCGTCGGCTGCCTTCGCCACGCGGCCCATCGCAAGCCAGCAAATGGCCCATGCCACCGCCACCGCAGTTCGCAGTTGCCTCGACGCGATCGCGGGCATGCTATGACCTTTCTCCTGGGGACACATCCGATCTCCCTCGGGACGCTCGTTCTGGCCGAGTATAGTCCTCACGCCGGAGGGGGTCAAAACGTTGAGATCGTGCGTCACGCGAGGGGTGCGCCGTAGCGAAAACCCCCATTGATCGCTACGACTTGCCCGTTGAGAAAGGCCGCGTCAGACGAGGCGAGAAAGCATGCAACCCGCGCGACGTCCTCGGGCGTCCCCCAACGATTCCGAAGCGACTCCCGCCGCGCTCGTTGCTGCCAGGCGTCGCTGGCTGTCTCGCCCCACGCGGTCTGAATCCAACCCGGAGCCAGGCAGTTGACGCGCACGTGCGGAGCCAGAGACTGGGCCAGGCTGCGTGAAAACGCCATGATCGCGCCCTTCACCGCACCGAACATCTCGCCGCTGTCGCCGGCCATACCCTGCTCGGCTTGATCCCAGCCCATGTTCAACAGTACTCCGTCACCTTGCTCGCGCATCCGCTGTCCCACCATTTTTGACAGCTGGATCGTTCCCACCACGTCGACGCTCCAGAGCCGGGCGAGCTTCTCCTCGAACGTCCAGCTTGCCGCGGGACCGGTCAGCACATCGGCCCCGGCATTGTTCACCCAGACCTGAACTCCCTGGCGCCAGTGCCAGGCGCGTTCGACCAGCTCGACCCGCTGCTTCGGATCAGCTAGATCGGCGAGGAACACCTCGGACATGCGGCCGAGTCCACGGACCTGGCCGGCCACCGACTCGGCTGCCGTTCGCTGCGCACGAGCATGGATCAGGACATGGGCGCCGGCCTGCGCGAGCTGCAGTGCGATCGCACGTCCGATTCCGCTGGACGATCCGGTCACGACCGCCGTTTGACCCTCCAAGTTGTTCATCTCGGTATATTTCCTGTGAGCGGCGCATCAGGCATCGTCGGTGGCCGCGATCCAGCCCGTCGGCTGACGCGTGCGGCTCCGCCCGGTCGTTGTACTTGGACTCGCCGCGCCTCTCAAGCAGAACCGATAGAGACACACAATTCGATGAACCCCGCACAACTCCAGCATCGACTGCCGCACGCCGCGTTCGCCTTTCGTGGCTTCAACGTCACGAATCTGGGCCGGACGGCGGAATTGCTGGCACACCCGCGGTACGCGGCGATTGTGACCGAACACCTGGTGCGCGCCGGCGAAGCGTGCGCGACCGTCACCGGACGCCACGTGGATCTCGTGGCCCGTGTGCGGGAAGGGAGCGAACCGGGGTTGGACGCATATGCCGAGGCGGTGGCGCTGATCGTCGCCGTGTCCCAAGCCCACTTGGCATGTCTCCAGCAAGTATTCGGCCTGCGGTATGAACAGGCCCGCATGGCGTTTGGCTACAGCCTGGGGGAAATCTCGGCCGTGGCCGCCAGCAGCGTGATCGACTGGGACGAGGCCCTGCGCGTGCCTCTCACACTCGCCGAAGACTGCGCGGCACTGGCCGACGGCGTGACGCTGGGCGTACTGTTTTCCCGAGGACGGATGATCCCGCTCAACTCCGTAAAGCTATTGTGCTTGGAGATCAATCAGGAAGGACGCGGCGTGATCGCGGTCTCCGCCCGTCTGTCGCCCAATACGCTGTTGCTTATGGGCCAAGGTGACACGCTGGACCGCTTTCGCGAACGCGTCAAGAGCGTGCTGACGGAACACACGCATCTGCGCAAGCATACGTATGTCTTCCCACCCCTGCACACGCCGATCGTCTGGGAAAAGGCAATTCCCGACCGGGCGGGAATCTTGATGCATACCCTGCGGGGGAACTTCGGACGTCCGGAACCGCCTGTGTTTTCGCTCGTCACCGGCCGGGCGGATTACAACGAGCTGACCGCCCGCGATATCCTTCAGCGTTGGACGGACCATCCGCAGCTGCTGTGGGACGGCATCCAGGAGACGCTGAACGTCGGCATCGAGACCATTGTCCATGTGGGTCCGGAACCCAACTTGATTCCGGCTACCTACAAACGGTTGGCCGAGAATGTCGCGACGGCGATACAGGGACGGTTCGGGCTGCGGGCCGTGCACGTCGTCATGCGCCAGACTTGGCTTTCGCCAATACTGCCCGAGAGCGCCGCCTTGCTCCGCGCTCCGCTGATCGAACACGTCATTCTGGAGGACTGGCTGCTGAACCACGCACCGACCTGATGGCCCGCCGTCGGGCGATCCCGAGCCGGTTCCGCAGAGTTAAACGACTTTCCGCGAAAGTCGCGAACTGGAAGCGGCACAAGTACAATCGCCGCCGTGGTTGGCTCGGTGGACAACGGAATCTGGGGAGGCCCCATGACATTGCGAGCGCTACTGGTCGCAGCCGTGCTGTTCGTTCCTCTGCGCGGGCACGCCGCGGAACGGCTTCCGAACATCTTGGTCGTGCTGTTCGACGATATGGGGTGGGGGCAACCGCCCAGCTATTGGTCGGATTCGGCGCTACGGACGCCCCGGCTGGACCAGCTCGCGGCGGAAGGCATGCGTTTCACCGATGCTCATGCGGCGGCAGCCGTCTGCACGCCGACGCGATACGGGTTGCTCACCGGGCGCTACCCGCTCCGGATCGGGCAGTTCGGCGTGTTGACGACGTACTCCCCGCCCATCATTCCACCCGGTCGCATGACGGTTGCATCGCTCTTGAAACACCAGGGTTACCACACCGCGTGCATCGGCAAATGGCACCTGGGTATGAATTGGGTGGATGGCCAACCGGGTACGGAGCGTGAGGTGCCGCTAGATGCGCGGATGACCGGTGGTCCGAACGACGTGGGTTTCGATTATTTCTGCGGTTTCACGCACGCCCGGAACATTGGCACCGTCATCGAGCAGGATCGAGTGATTGCTCACGTCGCCCCGGTGGACAACCAGCCGCTGATGATCCGGAAAGCGGTCGAGTACATCGACGAGCGGACTCGACAGGTTCCCGAGCAGCCGTTTTTTCTGTATTTTCCGATGTGTCCGCCGCATGAGCCGATCGTGCCCACGGATGCCATGCGGGGCCGCAGCGGCGCCCAGGATGTCGTTCGTCACCACCCCCAGTATGGCGACTGGGTGTACCAGGGCGATGCGATGCTCGGTGCCTTGCTCGACGCGCTCGAGCGCAACCAGTTGACGGAGCGGACGCTGGTGATCGCGACCAGCGACAATGGTGCCGAACATCGGCCGTATCCGCCGCTGCGGGAATCAAAGCGCAGCATCTACGAAGGAGGACATCGCATCCCGTTCGTTGCTCGTTGGCCCGGCCGGATCACGCCCGGGGCAGTCTGCACCGAAACGGTCTGTCTCAACGATGTGTTGGCGACGTGTGCGGAACTGGTGGGAGCCAGCGTACCGGCCAATGCCGGCGAGGATAGCATCAGTCTCCTCTCTACGCTGCTCGGCACGGCGCGCGAACCCGTGCGCGAAGCGACGATTCACCAGTCTCCGGCAGGCGAACTAGCGATTCGGCAGGGACCCTGGAAGCTCGTCTTCCTGCGAGGCGGCGTGCGCCAGCTGTATAACCTGGACAGCGATTTAAGCGAAACCAGGGATGTTTCCGAGTCCCATGGCGACGTTGTCGAGCGGCTAACCGCCCGCCTGCGTCGCGACCTGGACAACGGCCGCAGTACGGCTGGCCCCGCCCAGTCGAACGACGTACCTGTCAGCCTCGACCAACTCCAGCAAGGGCCTCAGCGAAAAGCAAAGAAAGCGCGGAGCAAAGCCAAGCCAGAGTGACCTCAGAAACGGAACTGTAGATTTCACCGCCACCCAGGAGCTACTCCTCCCTCCCTTTTCCGCGACATCCGCGAACCCTGCGATTTGCTTCCCCGCCTGGAAACGCAGAGCTCGCGGATTGTCGCAGACGAGCGCAGATAGTCCCTCTCGTTCTGCGTGATCTGCGAACTCTGCGATTTGCTTCCCCGCCTGGAAAAGCAGAGCTCGCGGATTGTCGCAGACGAGCGCAGATAGTCCCTCTCGTTCTGCGTGATCTGCGAACTCTGCGAGTTGCTTCCCCGCCTGGAAACGCAGAGCTCGCGGATTGTCG
>JBFWYF010000174.1:0-10397 GCA_050186685.1 Pirellulaceae bacterium | reverse complement strand
GTCTCCCGGTTCCGCCGGCGGCGAGTTCGCGGTCGTCGGCCGCAGCCAGGACTCCCGCCAGAAGATCGTACAACCCCGCTTGCACTGGCCATGTGCCGCACCCGAGCAGCGGACATTCTCGAGAATCACGACGTCATTGTTTGCAAACGCTCGGACCGAGGACTCGTCTCCACAAAGCTCGTCGCCGTCGAACGAAAAGTGCTCCACTCGCCGGGACACTCGGTACCTTCCCCCTAGCGCGTCCAGCATTTCCGGCATGAATGGCAACCCGCGGAGCGATCCTCGCTCATCCAAGGTGGCAAGAATCTCTTCGGCGGAACGCACGTCGACGAAATCGCCGTGGACGAGCCGGTGCGCAGGACCTTCGTCTTTCATCGCGTGGCGAGCTCGCAATCGGATCCGCTCGAACGGCGAGTGGCTGCCGCGGTACTATCCGTCATGAACTGGTCATCGCCGGTGGCCTGCATCCGCGTCCTCAACGCCCGAGCTAACTGCTCCACGTAGGGCTCGACCAGCATCGCGTGCGGATTAAACGGAAACTCGACAATATCCAATCCACCCCGTGCCAGATCGCCCCAACCCATCTTCGGGTCCGGATAGAACTTGTAGTTGATACGAGGCTTGAACAGTGTCAACTTCCCGGCATAGGGCTGGGGCAGGTACGTTTCCGCGGCATTGTCGTTGATGGCCTGTACTTTCAATTCGGCGCCGGACGTTGCGCGTCCCGCATCTTCCGTTACCTCGAAACCGGGCCGCGATGTCAAGATGTTGGCGAGCTCGCCCTGCCGCGCGACGCGGTACTTTTCCTTAAGGTAGGCGAGCATATCCCGCGGCCTCAGGCCGATGAAATTGCCGAGATGGAACCGCAGCTTCTGCAGCAGGAATCCAAGCAAACTGGACTTCAATGCCCGGCTGAAATTATAGGTATCCAACATGGCTACCAAGGCAACGTCTTCGCCAGCACGCCGCAGCTGCTGGGCCATTTCATACGCCACCGTTCCCCCGAGACAATAGCCGCCCAGGTAGTACGGCCCTCGCGGTTGCACGGCTCGCACCTCATCCAGATAGTGTGTTGCCATCTCCTCGATGGTGCGTAGTGGTTCGCTTTCTCCGTCGAGCCCCTGCGATTGCAGACCGTACAAGGGACAATCCGGCTTCAAACGTTCGGATAGTGCTCGATACAGCAGGACGTTTCCTCCCGCGCCGTGAACCAGGAACAAGGGAGGCCGGGAACCTTGGGGCTGGATGGTCACCAGGGATGACCAGCCGGTCCGCCGGTCGCCGTGAGAGCCGTCGATTGCAGCGGCGAGCTGGGCCACCGTCGGCGACTGGAATAGCATCGCCAGCGGCAGCTTGCGTCCCAACTCGTTCTCGATCCGGGCGAATACCCGGACCGCCATCAGAGACTGGCCGCCCAGTTCAAAGAAATTGTCATCGATGCCAATCCTGTCGACATTCAGCACCTCCTGCCAGATCCGAACCAGCATTTCCTGAGTCCGCGTGGAAGGCGCGACGTGCTCCTCGCCCCCGTCATCCGTGCCCTCGGGCTTTGGCAGCGCCGAGCGATCCAGCTGGCCGCTCGGCGTGAGCGGGAAGTCGTCGAGAACCACAAACCGAGCCGGCATCCAACAGCCGGGAAGCTGGCGGCGAACCTGGTGGCGCAGTTCCCGATACAGCGCGGGCAGATCCCTGCCCGCAAGCGACTGCGGATCCAGGATCAGGTATGCAACCAACCCCGGCTCGTCCGCGAGATCATCGCGCAGGACCACCGCGACGTCGTGAACTCCGCCGTGCGAGCGCAAAACCGTTTCCAACTGTCGCGTATCGACATCTCGACCCTGGATCATCACCAGGGATTCTCGATCGCCGCAGTAGACGAGTTCGCCTCCCGCGAGGCGTTTGGCTCGCACGCCCGTGCGCAGAAATGTCTGCGAGGGCAGCGAGCCAAGCTGGCAGGTGACGAAGCGCTGCGAGGTGAGGACGGGAAGGTTCTGGTATCCCCGAGCCAAGGCTAACCCACCGATGAGCAGTTCTCCCGGTACGCCGACCGTTGCCGGCTGGAGATGATCGTCCACCACGGCCAAGATCGTGTTCTGGATGGGGCACCCCAGGGTCAGCGCCGCACCCGGAACGAAGCGGTGCATCGCGGCCCATCCGGTCGATTCAGTTTGACCGTGCATCAACCAGAGACCACCACAGCGCCCATACAGGAGCTCCGCCAGATCGCGATCGACGGGTTCTCCGCTGACAAGGAGCTTGAAAGCGGCCGGAGCCTGCCAGCCCGCCAGGAGCAATCGGCGCAGGATCGTGGGAGTCGCCTGTACCATGGTGACCTCGGCGCGGGCCATCGCCGAGGTGAACGCGGACAGGTCGTGGACCGTATCACTCGGCACAAGGACGCAGCGCGCGCCCGCCGTCAGCGGGACGAACAGCTCCCACAGGGACGTGGCCGACGTGACGGGACTCCAGGCCAGCAGCACGTCGGCCTCGGTAATTCCCGGTTCGCGCCGCAGCGACGTCCAGAGATTCCACACCGCACGGTACGGAATCTCGACTCCCGGGGAACCGCTCGGATCCGGCGCATAGAATACGACGGCGGTCCTATCTCCCGGCACGGCCACTCGGTCGAAAACACGCTCGCCTTCGGCAGGTTCGCCATCCGGCCCGTCGGTAATGACTTCGAGCGATGCCACCGGAACCGCCAGGTCCGCGACGATGGCCTCACACGCGGGAGAGACCAGGACGCAGTTCAGACCGGCCTCCCGTACGATGCGGCGAATCGCGTCGATCGGAGCATCCCCATCGATCGGTACGACGGTGCCGCCGACACGCCACACGGCAAGCCAGGCGGCCAATAAGTCCGAGCTGCGCTGCGACAGAATGCCAACTCGCAAGCCGTCTGGATTCGGGCACTCCCGCAAGATCCGACGAGCCAACCGGCGGGATCGGTCATCAAATGCCTGATAGCTGAGGGTCGTCTGACCGTCGACAACGGCAATCGCGTCGGGTCGGCGCTTCACTTGACTCTCGAACGGCTCACACAGGGAGACTGTCGCGTCCATCGCCATCGGCGGACCGGCGATGATCGCCTGCTCTTCGTCGCCGACCAGCGGCAGCCGGGCAAGCGATCGCCCTGACCCGGCAACGATTTCGCGCAGCATGCGTTCGTACCCTGACAGCCAGTGGGCCACCGTCGCGCCGTCGAAGAGGTTCGTATTGAAGTCGCATTCGACCCGCAGCCCTTCTTCTTCCTCCACCAGGTTGAAGCCGAGATCAAACTGGTAATAAAAGCGAGGCCCCGCGAAGAAGCGATGTTGCAATCCGCTGAATCGGACCTTCGTCATGGCGGGATCGATGTTGAACAGCACGGAAACCAGCGGAATACGACTCGGGTCGTGCCGGATGTCGAGGTGCGGGATTAAGCGCCCGAACGTGTAATGCGAGTGCTCCTGGGCATCCAGGAGCGAGTCCCACGTCCGCGCCAGCAACGAGGCGAATTCTTCTTCAGGATCAAGCTTCGCCCGCAGCGGCAGGGTATTCGCACACTGGCCCACCAGCGTGTCCCAGCCCAGCGTATTCTGCTCAGCAAACGGCACGCCCACGACAAGGTCCGTGGCTCCGCTGAGCCGGTGTAACCACACCTGAAACGCCGCTAACAACACTGCAAACGACGAAGCTTTGCGGGATCGCCCGAACCGCTTGATTGCGTCGTAGAACTCCGCCGGCAGCACGATCTCCCGACGGCTGGCATTCACCGTGCGAGCCAACGGGCGAGGTCCGGTCGCCGGAAGGTCCAACGGATCGGGGACGGTTTCATAGAGCGCACGCCAGTAGTCCTCGCATTCCTTTGCTTCCTCCGTATTCCAGTATCCCTGCTGCCATCGAGCAAAAGCCCGCATCGGGACAACTTCCTTCAGCGCGGGCTCGCGTCGTTCACAGCGTGCGGAATAGATCTCGCTCAATTCCTCGAAAAGCACGTAGTGGGACCAGCCGTCACAAGCGATCATCTGGACGGTGAAGACCAACTGATGAAGCGACTCCGACAGTCGCAGCAGTTGAACGGCGACTAAAGGACCGTGGGACAAATCCAGTAGACGCCGCCCCTCCGTGTCCATGATCTGCTCCACCCGAGCCCGCTGCTCGGCGGCGGGCAGATCGGCGAGATCGATGACGGGCATTTCGACAACCAGGTCAGGTCGGACCCGCACTTCGGACCCATCGGCGCTGAACGTGCATCGCAGTCCCTCGTGCCGCTTGACCACGGTAGCCAATGCTGTTTTCAAGGCCTCGACATCGAGTTTGCCTTCGAGCAGAAAGGCGTTGCAGGCATGATGGGGTCCAGCGGCTTCGGGACTCATCTGGGCCCCTAGCCACATCTCGCGCTGGCCCTCGGCGAGCGGAAACCGGTTGAATTGATCCGCATCACCGGGTGTCGCATTGCCAGGTTTCGCCGCGCCACGATCATCAGACTGGGGCAAGAAGCCGTCATGCTGCATTTCAATGACGCTATCCCGAAATGCGTCGATGAATTTCTGCAAATCGGCGTCGGTGTGGGCCAGAGTGAAATAACACGGCCGACCTTCCCAGATGTGGATACCTTTCTCGCGCAGGTAATACCACAGCAGGCTGGCGAACTTCAGGTCGTGCGCGTATTCGATCGCCGCGAACGCGGAGAAGCTCGACATCCGAATCGGGACCTGAGCCTGCTCCATATGCCGGTTGACCGCTCGGCAGACGCCTTCCACACGTTCGGTCATGCGCGACTGCAGATCGGGCCCTGCTTCCTGGAGGTACTTCAGCACCGCATGGGCCGCGGCCATCGCCAAGGGATGTCGCACGAACGTCCCGGCAAAAAATGTCACGCCCACTTCCGGGAAGGAATCATCGGCGTACTGCCACATTCCTCCGTCGAGCGCGTCCATGAATCGGGACTTGCCAGCCAGGATCCCGATCGGGATGCCGCCGCCTACGACCTTGCCATAGGTAGCCATGTCGGCTTCGACGCCGAAATAGGCTTGTGCGCCACCCGGATGACATCGAAACCCGGTAACGACCTCATCAAAAATCAGCGCCGCGCCGACGTCTTCAGTCAACTTGCGAACCTGCTGCAGGAACTCGCGCGGTTGAAGCCGCGGATTCCGGCTCTGCACCGGCTCGACCATCACCGCCGCGATCTCATCGCCATGTTCACGTATGATCGCCAGCGACTCCGGGGCCCCGTACTCCAGCACCAGGATGTTTTCGACCAGCCCCGGCGGGATTCCCGGCGCGATCGGCTGAGCACGATACTCCCCGTTCGGCCAGGCGCCGCGGACCAGAACCTCTTCGAACATGCCGTGGTAGTCGCCGGCGAAATAGACGATCCGATTGCGTCCCGTGACGGTCCGCGCCAACCGCATGGCCGCCATCACCGCCTCCGAGCCCGTGTTGCAAAAGGTGACGCGTTTCAATCCCGTGAACTCGGCAATCATTCGGGCCACCGGCCCCGCCAGGGGCGACTGCGGCCCGATCTCGATACCGGCTCGGAGCTGCTTTTCAATTGCCGCAATCAACCAGTCCGGCGAATGACCAAAGAAGTACGTGCCGAATCCCATCGTGATGTCGACGTACTCGTTGCCGTCGACATCCCAGATTTTCGCACCCTTCGACCGGGCCGAGACGATCGGATAGACCATCTCCTTCCATTGCGAACGAAAGCCGGCGACCGCCCGTGGGTCGGCGAAATGGGGGCGGTGTTCGGCCGTGTAAGCCTTGGAGCCCGCCGTCCGCTTGACGTACCGTTCGATTAAGCGGTTCAGCGCCTTTTCCTGACGAGTGGTCAGTCCTCCTTGCTCTCCCCGCTCGATCGGCTTGTAGGGCCCGAATCGCTTGTTTTCCTCGGGCGCGGCACCGGCGGCCTCGGCACCAGTCGACCGACTCGCCGGCTTGTGCACCGGCCGCAGACCGTTACCGGCAATAGCCGCAAGTCCAGCCGGTGAGCGGGCGCGGCTCTGATCGAGCATCTGGCGGAGGTTCTGGACATGCCCATCGAGCATCCGCTGCAGCTGTCCCAAGTCCGGAGGGTTTGCCGTCCCGATTGCCACCGCCGCAGGATGGAGGGGAGCGACGGGAGTAGTCCCCGTCGCCCCACGGGCCGTTTGCGCCGGCGACGGGGGTTCGACAAACCGTTCGGGCGGCAGCTTCGTCGCCAGGTACTCCGCGATCGTGGCAACATTCGAGAGATCTCCCAGCAATTGCCGGAACGTGATCTTCAGACCGAAGCGCGAATCGATAGCTTGGCTCGCCTGAGACAGAAACAGCGAATCGAATCCCAAGTCAATAAAGGATGTCTCGTCGTTGTCGATCACCACGCCCGACAAGTTCAAGAGGATCGTCCTCAACTCTTGGGCGATCTTCTGCTTGGGGCTGACCGCCGAGGATTGGCTCGAACCGTTGCCGGCACTCAGATCCCTCTCGACCGGCGGAGCCGCCACAGCTGGCGACTCGGCGGCCGGCTCGCCCTCCCGAGCCGCGAGACAAAGCCCGGCGGAGGTCTCGAGCTGAGCAGGCTCGTTTCGGACGGCCTGCCTGGTCGGCTCGACCCAGTACCGTTTGCGTTCGAAGGGATAGGTGGGAAGGGGAACGCGCAGCCGACGTTGATCGCCGTGCAAAGCCCGCCAAGCCGGCTTCGCCCCCGCTACCCACGCCTTCCCCAGCGCGCCAAGAGCCGACGCGTAGTCACTCTCGCCCTGGTCGCCACTTGCCAGCGAGGCGATGATTCGCTCCGCAGGCGGATTTGCCGGATGCTGGCGTACGAACTGGCTCAGCGTGCGTCCGGGCCCGACCTCGACGAATACCCAGTCGGCCGAGCTCTGAAACAGCGTATCTAAAGCGTCCGCGAATCGAACTTCCTGACGCAACTGACGCGACCAATAACCAGCGTCCGCCATGTCGCCGGCGCCGATCTCCCGGCCGGTGCACGTCGAAATCCACCGCACGACCGGCGGTCGACGCACCACCTTCTCGCTCGCCTGCGTAAACGTCTCCAGCATGGGGTCCATCATCGACGAATGGAACGCATGCGAAGTCGCCAGCAGTCGGCTCGGGATGCCCTGCCCTTCTAACAATTTCTGGAACGACTCTAATACCTCCGCCGGTCCGGATACAGTGCAGAGCTTCGGGCTGTTGACGGCCGCAATCGAAGCGCCCACGGGAAGCATCGCGGCCACATCCTGCACCGGGAGGCGTACGCCGAGCATCGAGCCAGGCGGCAATTCCTGCATGAGCCTGGCCCGCGTCGCCAGTAACGCCAGCGCATCCTCGAGCGTCAGCGATTCGGCCAGGACGGCACAAACGTATTCGCCGATGCTGTGCCCCACCAGTGCCGACGGCGTAATGCCCCAAGACTGCCAGAGTCGGGCCAGCGCGTACTCGGCGACAAAGATCGCTGGCTGGGTCATCCAGGTTTCGTGAATCTGCGATTCCGCCTGCGCCCTTTGTCTCTCGTCCGCGGGATAGAGCGTGGCGCGTACGTCATGGCCCAGAAGCGTCTCGAGGATCGCGGCGCACCGGTCGACTTCCTCGCGGAATACCGGCTCGCGATCGTACAACTCGCGACCCATCCCTACATATTGGGCGCCCTGCCCTGGAAACAGAAACGCGATACGCCGCTGGACGTCGCTCGCCTTGCCGGACGAGCCAGATTTGATCTCGTTCCGGAGTGCCGCGACCAGTTCCGCGCGATCCTTGGCGACCGTGGTCCAACGATGGTCGAAGCCCTTGCGACCTGTCTGCAAGGTATACGCGACATCAGCCAGCGCCAGGCTATCGTCGGATTGTAATCGTTCCGCCAGATTCGCCCGCATCGCGGCCAACGCCGCTTCGGAACGGGCCGACAACGGAAACACGTACGGTCCGATCGTTGGCGTCGACGTCGTGCACGGAGGGGGCTCTTCGAGCACGACGTGAGCATTAGTCCCACCGACTCCAAACGCGCTGACCCCAGCCCGGCGCACCATGTCGCCAGGCTTCCACTCCTGCAGCTCGGTGACTGGATAAAAGGGACTATGAACAAAATCGATATTGGGATTGGGTGACTTGAAATGTAACAACGGCGGAATAAGACCATGCCGCAGCTGCAGGACCGTCTTGATCAGGCCCGTCGCACCGGATGCGACATCCAGGTGGCTGATATTCGGCTTTCCCGATCCAATGGCACAAAATCGATCGGTCGTCGCCCCACCCTGGCGAAAGGCGCGGGTGAGGGCGGCAATCTCAATCGGGTCGCCCAGCGGAGTACCCGTCCCATGGGCTTCGATATAGGAAATGGACTCCGGTTCGACGCCGGCCGCCGCCAGGGCCATGGCAATCACGTCGGCCTGGGCATTCACGCTGGGTGCCGCATAGCCAATCTTCTCGCAACCATCGTTGTTGATCGCCGACCCTTTGATCACGGCGAGCACGTGGTCGCCATCCTGGACAGCGTCCTGCAGTCGCTTCAGCAGCACCACCGCGCATCCGTGACCGAACACCGTTCCCTTGGCCTCCGCATCAAAGGTGCGGCAGGTGCCATCAACGGATGCGAGTCCCTCTTCCTCGAACAGATAGTCGCGTTTCTGAGGGAAGGTGATCGAAACACCACCCGCCAAAGCCATGTCGCACTGATAATTGAACAGGCTCGTACACGCCTGGCTGACCGCGACGAGTGAGCTCGAACAAGCTGTCTGAATGGCCATACTTGGCCCTTTCAGGTTCAACTTGTAAGAAACGCGGGTCGTGAAGAAGTCCTTATCATTGCCCAGCATCGCCTGGTATTCACCCACCTGGTAGTTGCCGGCGAGCCTGCCGGCGAACTTGCCATCTCCGCACAGGTTATGGAGCAGGTAAGTATTCAGACTGGCGCCGGCAAACACGCCAATCATG
Source organism: Pirellulaceae bacterium (assembly GCA_050186685.1). Lineage (GTDB taxonomy): Bacteria > Planctomycetota > Planctomycetia > Pirellulales > Pirellulaceae > CAZFLF01. The sequence continues at coordinate 1,496 of JBFWYF010000174.1, read as the reverse complement.
CCGTCAAAGGCATGCGGATTGTATCCAGCTGACTCCAAGGACTCCCACGCGCACTCGAGGAAGATCCGATGTTGCGGATCCATGATCTCGGCTTCTCGCGGGTAGATGCCGAAGAACTCGGCATCAAACAAATCCACATCGGCTAACACGCCGCGCGCCGCCACGCTCTTGCGGCCGCGGGCCTTGTCCTGAGCCGAGAGGACCGAGAATTCCAACTCGTCGTCGCGAAACCGGGAAATACAGTCGATTCCGGCAACCAGGTTCTGCCAGAACTGTTCGACGCTCTTGGCGCCAGGAAAGCGTCCCGACATGCCAATAATGGCAATGCCGTCGAGTTCACACGGAGACATATCCAAAGTGCGTTCCTCAATGCTGCCGATCTACGTCGTTTCAACTGGGGGTGCGCGCGTTAACTGCCGGCCAGGCTGCGTTCATCCCCGCGGGCGGAGCCGAGTCCCCATGGCCTGGCGCTGCAAGCGAGCGCGCTCGCGCACCCGCTGCTGCGCCTCGTTCGCCTGCCGATCCGCGTTCAAAAGTTCGACCATGCCGCGAATCGTCGGACGGGCGAACAGTTCGGTGATGGGGAATTTTCGCTGCAACAAGCCTTCCAACTGCTGATGAAGCCGGGCCAAACGCAGCGAGTCACCACCGACGTCGAAGAAGTTGTCGTCCAGCCCCGCTTGTTCGCGACCGAGCAGTTCGCACCACACAGCTTGGATCTGGCTCTCCAGCCCCGCTCCTCCGGAATTCGCCAGAACGGCTGAGGCCACGCGTCCCTTCTGGACTCGTTCCGCGAGCTTCTTTCGATCCACTTTGCCATTGGGAGAGAGCGGCAACGAAGCCAGCAATTCGAAGGCATGCGGCACCATGTGACCGGGCAGCTTGCTGGCTACATGGCATCGCAAGTCTGCAGTGGAGACGTTCGCGCCGCCTTGGAACGTGCAGCATGCCACCAGTTGCGGCTCCGTCCTCTCGTCCTGGCCCAACACGACCACGATAGCCTCCTTGACGGAGGGATGCGTTTCCAGCGTCCGCTCGATCTCCGGCAACTCAATCCGATGGCCGCGTATCTTTACTTGATGGTCCAGCCGGCCCAGGAACTCCACCACGCCATCGTGATGCCAACGGGCCTGATCACCCGTCCGGTAAAGCAGTCGGCTGCTGATCTCGCTGAGGGAATGTTCAACAAACTTCGATCTGGTAAGTTCCTCATCGTTGATATAACCCGCGCCAACTCCCGCTCCACCCACACACAACTCACCTGGCTCGCCGATCGGACGCAGTTGCAGCTCTGCATCCACGATCGCCATCTGGACGTTGCGGATAGGTCGTCCCAGCGGAACGAATGCGTACTGATCAAGATTGGATCGGCTCAGCCGGTAAAACCCGCAGATGTCCGTACATTCCGTCGGGCCATAAGTGTTCGCCACTTCGGCATGGCAATGGGGATGCGTCAACCAGGGGCGGAGCCGGGTCGCCGAAATCGATTCGCCCCC
>JBFWYF010000173.1:0-10400 GCA_050186685.1 Pirellulaceae bacterium | reverse complement strand
GCCGCAGGGGAGCGGGGCAGCGGGGACAGGTGCGCTACGTCGCCGATTTCCGCGCCGATGAGGGGTACCTCCACGGCGGACGTTTCGGCCGGGCGGGGGGCGAGCCCGGCGCCGAGCGAGCCGGGGGCGTGGGGAGAGGCGGTGCCCGGTGCGGGCGCGCTGGCCGGGGCGGGGAAAGAGGCCGAGGCGGCAAACGGAGTGTCGGCGGTCCGCGGTCCTGTGGCGACGGGCGCGAGCTGCGGCTGGTCGCCCAGCGCACGCTCGTCGGCCGCGAGCATCTGGGTCAGGAGCGTGAATTGCTCCGCGGACAGCTGTCCGGACTCGCGCCAGCGGCGGATTCGGCGACGGGTGGCGAGCAGCTCGGCGCGGGCACGCTGCTGTTCGGAGGTATCGGCCGGAGCGCCGCAGGTCCGGCAGTGGTGCAGGCCGATTCCTTGCTGGTCCCCGCAGATCGGGCAGGGGCGTCCTGCCGGCGGCGCGCTGCCAAACACGGCCCGGCCGATCGACGCGGCCAGCAGCCACAAGCCGTGGCCGATGGCCATCACGAACAGCAGGGCGATGGCCAACCCGCATACCAAGATTATCACATCGTCCATACCGGCTCCTTACGCTGGCAGGACGGGCGCTTCCTTTACGGCGGCGAGCCTTCCCGCAGCTGTTGATAGAAGAGCAGCCCGACGATTGTTTTGGCGTCGCGGATTTCCCCGCGAAACACCATCTGAACGGCTTCCGGCCAGGGAACGATCAGGTTCTGGATATCTTCGCCCGGCTCGCGGGCAGCGCCGACGAGACGCAGGTCCTGGGCGAGATACAGGTGCATCTGTTCGTCGAGGATACCGGGCGACAAGTAGAACGCGTGAAGTTTACGGATGCGGCCGGCTTCGTAGCCCGTTTCCTCGATCAGCTCGCGCTGGGCCGTTTGTTCCGGCGGTTCGTACGACTCGAGTGTCCCGGCTGGCAATTCGATCAACCGCTCGCCGACGGCAACGCGGTAGTTGTGGATGAGACAGACGTGCGAGTCGTCGACGAGCGGAATGACCGTGACGGCGCCGGGATGGCGAACGATCTGGCGCGTCGTGGTGCCTCCGCCGGGGAGCGACTGGGTGACTTCTTCAACGCGGAAGCGTTTGGTAACGAGCAGAGTGTGTGCGTTCATAGTTCCGAGAGAGGGGGCCAGCGTTGCCGCTCCTGGGAGGCGTTGTTAAGATACCGTGGAGCAAGGAATTCTCCAACGAATCCTCACGGTGGGGCGAAAGTTCAGCATTTCTGTATGCGACAGTACACGAGTTGGAGCGTGATGTTCTTTCGCTGGCGGGGGTTGCAGGTGCGGGTGCACCTGTTTTTCCTGCTGTTTGCGGCCTTCACGCTGTTTCTGGCCAGCCAACGACCCGTCGCCGGCGACTCGCTGTTGGCCATCGGGTTTCTGACGATCCTGCTGGTGAGCGTCCTGTTGCACGAACTTGGGCATTACGTGACCGCCGTGCGGTTCGGGGGAGACGGCCGCCTGCTGGTTCTGTGGCCGCTGGGGGGACTCTGCCCGTTGCAACCGCCGCTGGATCCTCACCGCGAACTGTGGATGCACATCGCAGGGCCGCTCGTCAACTTGAGCATGTGCCTGATCTCGGGGATCTACGTCGCGGCGTTCACGGGTTCCGAATGGATGGGGCTAATGCATCCCCTGGCGCCCGCCAATTTGCTGGGGGCCACGAGCATTGGATGGGTGCTCCAGACGGCGAAGCTCGTGTTTTGGGTGAACTGGGTGCTGGTGCTGGTGAATCTGCTGCCGGCAGTCCCGTTTGACGGAGGGCGCGCGTTGCGTTCGGCACTAGTAGCCAGCCGTGCCGAGATGACTCCCCGGCGGGCGGCGGCTGTCGTGGCCTTGATCGCCAAGCTCACGTCGCTGGGTTTGCTGATCGCGGCGGCTTTGTGGTGGAACGACTCGTCGCCGCGGCTGGTGCCCATCTGGTTTCCACTGACGCTCTTGGCGCTGTTCCTCTATTTCAGCGCTCGCCAGGAAGAGGACCGGGCGGAAGAAGCCGAATCGGACGACGACATGTTTGGTTATGACTTTTCCCAGGGGTACACGAGCCTAGAGCGGAGCGAGCCAAGCGGAACGGAATCGATTGGTCCGTTTCGCCGCTGGATGGAAGAGCGGCGACTGGCACGGGAGCAGCGTCAAAAGCAAATCGAGGCGGACGAAGAACGGCGGGTCGACGAGATCCTCAGCCGCCTGCACGAGCGAGGGATCGACAGCCTGTCGGCCGAGGACCGTTCGCTGCTGAAGCGGGTGAGCCAGCGATTGCGGCAGCGGCAAGCGAGCGGCGAAGACGAGTGAGCAGAGGAATCTGCGTTATCTCCCTCGTAGCGGATGTCGCTAGACGCCGCGTCAGCGGCGTCGCAAGACTTCCGGGGCGTCGACAAGACCCCACCCCCTCCCCCCTCACTTGGTGCGGCAGAGTGTTCCTCGGGGATCCGGCCCTTGCGCGCAACACGTCACGGGGGAAAGTGGGCGGCGATGCGCCCGATTTTTTTGGTGTGGCAAGAACCGCCTTGGAGGGGCGCGCAGCCAGGTGCACATCCGCCCTTCAGGGAGCTTCCCGGGCAGCGCGGTGCGGATATACCGGTGGGGGGTGCCGTACTGGGGGGTAGCGTTCTGTGGTTCGTGCACTCCGCGCGGCTTTTGCCTACCCTGTTGTCGTAACCTACGTTTATTTGCGGTTTCGTCCAGTACCGTCCGCCGGTATACGGCAGCCACAAGTTTCCTATGAGCGTTGCCCTCGAGTCACCCCACGCCGATCGTCCTATCACGTCGCCACCGGCCAGCGAGGCGGTCGCCGGGATCGCTTCGACCCTGCACGCGTACTTCGAGACAGCCTTCACGTTGTGGGATGCGGCCACTGGCGAGGTGGTACATCGCCCGGCGGGACAGCTGTTGGACGACGACGCTGTGGGTCCGCTGGCGCGCGTGGTCGCGGAACGCCACGGTCCGGCGGTGATCGCGGAGGCAGGGCCGCTGGTCGTGCTGGCCATACCTGTCCTCGCCCGGGACCATGCCACGCTCGTAGCCACCGCGCCCTTCGTCACTGCGGCTTGGGATCCGCGTTACCGCACGGAGGCGAGCGTGCTGCTCGCCACCAGCCCCGACGCCTGTGATGCGTGGTGTGCTCAGCAAACCATCTGGCCGATGCGCCCGCTGATGAGTCTGGCGCGGGCGGCGCAAGACAAGCTGAGCAGCGACGTCAACGCGCTCCGGTTGGCCAAGGAAGTCGAGCTGATCTCGGAGAATCTGGCGACCACGTACGAAGAAATCAGCCTCATCTACGCGGTGACGCGTAACCTGCGCATTTCGAGTACCGATGATGAACTCGGCAGAATGGCGATCGAATGGCTTGGCGAGTGTGTGCCGGCCGAGGCATTCGCCGTCATGTATTTACCGCTCGGGGATACCGTCGACAAGTCATTCAAGACGCGGTCGAAGGGACGATACATCACGAGCGGTGACTGCCCGCTGGACGAGGACGAGTTCATGCAGCTCGTGGAGTCGCTGCACATCGATGCCTCGTCGGGTCCGCACGTGTGCAACGAGCGCATCACGGCAACCGACGACTGGGCTTTTCCAGACGTCCGGCAGCTGATCGCCGTCCCGTTGGTTGAAGGCGAGAACGTATTTGGCTGGATCGCGGCATTCAACCATTCAAGCGGCCACTCGTTCGGCACGGTGGAAGCCAACCTGATCGCGTCCCTGGGAACGCTGCTCGGCATCCACTCGGGGAACCGCGAACTGTACCGCCAGCAGTCCGAACTGCTGGCCGACATCGTGCGGGCGCTGGTTTCCGCCATCGACGCGAAGGATCCCTACACGAGCGGCCATAGTGACCGCGTCGCGCGGTTCGCGGTCCGGATTGCGCTGGAAATGCGGTGCAGTCCGAAGTTCGTCAATACGATCTACATGGCCGGACTGTTGCACGATGTCGGCAAGATCGGCATCGATGATAACGTGCTCCGCAAGGCCGGCCGGCTGACCGACACGGAGTTTGAGCACATCAAGAAGCACCCGGAACTGGGCTATCGGATCCTGGCCGATCTCAAGCCCCTGTCGGACGTCCTGCCGGCGGTGCTGCACCACCACGAGCAGTGGAATGGGCGCGGTTATCCGCTAGGGTTGTCCCGCACCGATATTCCGCTGATCGCCCGCATTCTAGCGGTGGCCGATGCGTACGACGCGATGACGAGCGACCGGCCCTATCGCAACGGCATGCCCGACGAGCGCGTATTCGAGATCTTTCGCGAAGGCACGGCCCAGCATTGGGATCCGGAGGTACTGGAGGCATTCTTCCGAGCCAAGGAAGACATCCGCCAGATCCGTGAACGTGAGCGACCTCAAATCGATACATTCCGCCAGCACCTTATCTGAGCGCGGCTAGGCCCGCGGCTTGCGCGGACGGCGTGCCGCGTCGGACTGACACAATCGGCGAGGTGCGGTTAACCGTCGCGCACCGAATGCGTGATTCAAGCGCCATGGTGCTTGCCGGCGTGTTTCTCCGTCGAATTCCTACACCACCCGCAGCAATTATCCAGCTTCCGTCAATTACCTCATGGGTCAAAACGGCCGCCTCCGATAACTCAATCCTGCAACGCTTGTTGCGAACACTTTGACGTCGGGCCAATGCGGGCTGCGGGGGATTGGTCCCAGGAATCTGGCTTCAGGAGGAACGGCAATGTACCGGCCTTTTTACGCGCTGATTGTCTTGCTTGAAGCGCTCGCGGGGTCGCTGCTGCTGGTCAAGACCGTGCAATCGCAATCGCCGTCTGCGGGGGCGGCGGGCCTGGGGCGTCCCATCGTAATCTTTGCGTGGCCGTGGGACGAAACGGCGGTGGAAGACCTCTTTAGCGAATGTGCCGGGATCGACGACCCGCTCGAATGCAAGGGTTTTGCGGTCGCGGGAATCGGAACGCGTATCGGCGCGGGCGTGAAGGTGCCTTGGTGCGTGGCGCCCACCGACGCCGAGCGAGTCGCCCAGTGTGCGGAGTTGGCCACGCTGGGAACCGGCTATGACGCCGCGTACGATTTCACGATGTTCGACGGCCAGTTTCGCGAGGTCATGGTGGAGGCCGGCGAGGCGGAGGGCCTGGTGGATGCCCCCGCCTCGATGGTGGAGCCGGCTCAGCCGGTGGATTCCCAAGCGTTGTATCACTCGTTGCGTCAGACGGCCCGGCACATGACGGCGGTCGCTCAGGAAGCATGGACCGGAGCCTGGCTGCCCTATGCCGCGCTGGCCGCACCGACGGCGAGCGAGCAGCTGGCGATGCTGCGGCAGCAGGAATTCGCGCGAGAAACGCAGGTCGCCTTGCGGGTGGCGGCCGATCGGCTGGTGGAGCTGTCCGGAAACGCCTGGCTGGGGCTGACCGGACCGATGTCGAGCTGCTGGATGGCGTCCTACACGCGGGATCCGGTGGATGAGCTGTTCGAGGCGGCTCTGTATGTGCACGTGGAGGTACCGGAGCAAGTGACGCTGCAGGAAGAGCTGGTTTTGAACCAGGCGGCCAACGTCCTGGAACGCCTGAGTCTCCAGCTGCAAGCGGCGGCCCTGCAACTGCGACAACTCGCGGTGGCGTGCCGGACGACGGATGGCGGTTCGCCGCACGTCGCTCGGCGCGGCGAGTCGGAACGGTAAGTTGCCAGGTGCCGAGCGGGCCGCTTGTCGGAGTGCATGGACGGAGCACCGCAGTCGCGTGCTCCGTCCATGTTCGTTGGGGAGGTCCTCGACGCAGCTCACCCTGCTTGCCGCAGCAAGCGTCCGGGGGGTGGATGGCGAGTGCTTGTGAACGGCATGAGGCCGGTGATCTTGAAGGATCGTTCGAGCCAACGTCAGCGTCTTCTGGAATTTCTGCCAGACCTTACCCGTCACGAGGTTCGTTTCCCAGTCAGGGCGAACCTTCCGGAGGACCTTCCTCAGTGTGAGAATTGTGTTGCCCCGGAAAGTCCCTGCCCCGCCTTGTTACTATTCCGCGAAGCCCACGAACTGGAAGCGGCAATAGCAAGTCACGAAGAGTTCGGGAAGGAGGAACCGCTTCGCGGTCAGTCATGCCGCATTGCGGACAGAGCCTGGGATTGCCGCCGGACAGGAGAGTATTTTCCCGTTTTCGCGTGCTGCATGTCGAACAACCTGCCCCGTCTTCGACTAGGTTCTGTCTGAATCGCACGAAACGGACCGCGGGATTTGTCAGCGGGGAGTGTTCCATGCAGTACATCTGTCTCAGCTATCGAGGCGATGCGGCCGACGAGGCCGCGGAGGGATACCCTCAGGACTGTCAGACGTTTGACGAATGGCTGCGGAACAGCGGATACCTGGTCAGCTGGGATGACCGTCATCCTCTGGCGGATGCGGCATTCGTGCGGTCCCGGGGGGGGAGGATCTCGGTCGTCGCCGGTTCGGTCGCGGCCGCCCGCCAGAACTTGGCGCGAGTTCTGATCCTGGAAGCCCATGACCTGAATCAAGCGATCCAGCTGCTTTCCCAGCATCCCAGTTTGCGCTACGGGGGTTCGTTCGAATTGCGGAGGCTGGAAACCGACGCCTGATCCGGACTATAACGTTGCGGTTTGGATGCCGGTTCCGGCTGGAAGATGCTCGCCGGTTTGCGCGCGAGGCAGCGCCTGTTCGTCCTCGACCGCGACTGCGAGTTAAGACGATTTTCCGCAGCGTTACAGCTATTGTATTCTGAGACGGCCTGATACAGCGTTCTTGCTTTCTGTGGAGGAGATCCGCGTTCATGGTGACGTACATCATCTTGGCCCTGGTGGCGCTGGTCGTGGTACTTGGCATCATCGTGGCAATACAACCGTCGGACTTTCGAGTCGCGCGCACGATGAAAATCGCGGCTCCCGCCTCCGCGATTTTTCCGCACATCAACGATCTGCATCGTTGGGAGCCCTGGTCTCCCTGGGAGAAGCTCGATCCGGCGCTGACACGGACCTACTCGGGAGCTGAACTGGGGATCGGGGCCAGTTACGCCTGGTCGGGCAATAACAAGGTGGGAGAAGGCCGGATGACGATCGTCGACAGCCGACCCCATGAACATATCCGGATGCAGTTGGAATTCGTGCGGCCGTTCAAGGCGACGAACATGGTCGAGTTCGTGTTCCGTCCGGCGGATGATGGCCAGACGGCTGTGACGTGGAACATGACCGGAACCAACAATTTCATGGGCAAGGCGTTCGGCCTGGTCATGAATATGGACAAGATGATCGGCCGCGATTTCGAGAAGGGGCTGGCCCAATTGAAAGCGGTCGTCGAGGGAGAGGTGGCCAAGCAGACCCGCTCCGAGGCAGCGACCAAGACCAGCCCCGCCTAGACGCCGAGTGGACGTATGAGCAACGCGCGCGATGCCTCCTTACCCGCCGAACGCCAGCGTCTGGGGTCCGTGGACGCCTATCGCGGGTTCGTCATGCTCTTGATGATGGCCGAAGTGCTGCATCTGCGCCGCGTCGCCGAGGCGCTGCCGGACAGTTCGCTCTGGCAGTTTCTGGCCTGGCATCAGACGCATGTCCCGTGGGTCGGGTGCACGTTGCACGATTTGATCCAGCCGTCGTTCTCGTTTCTGGTCGGCGTATCCGTCCCGTTCTCGCTGGCCAGTCGCGAGGCGCGCGGCCAGTCCCGCCGCAGGATGGTGGTACATGCCGTCTGGCGGGCGGTAGTCCTCGTCCTGCTGGGCGTCTTCTTGCGCTCGATGGCACGGCCGCATACGAATTGGACGTTCGAAGACACGCTATCCCAGATCGGGCTGGGCTACGTGCCCCTGTTTCTGCTCGGCTTCGCCTCCGCGCGCTGGCGGTGGGCAGCGCTGGCCCTTACCGTCGCGGGGTATTGGCTGGCATTCGTTGTCTATCCCGCTCCGCCAGCGGATTTCCCGTATCCGTCGGTGGGAGTGCCGGCCGATTGGCCTCATCACGCGACGGGATTGGCGGCGCACTGGAACAAGAACAGCAACCTGGCTTGGTGGTTCGACACCTGGTGGTTGAATCAGTTCCCGCGCGAGCAACCCTTCACGCACAACGCGGGAGGCTACGCGACGCTGAGCTTCATCCCGACGTTTGCCACGATGGTGTTGGGACTGATCGCGGGCCAGTGGCTGAAATCGGAAGTGCGGGATGGGCAGCGCATCGGGCGGATGCTCGGGACGGCTGCCGTTCTGTTCGTACTGGGATTGGCAGCCGATCGGTGGGGACTGTGCCCGCTCGTCAAACGCATTTGGACGCCTTCGTGGGTACTGTTCAGCGGCGGCTGGTGCTTTGTGATCCTCGCCGCGTTCTACGGAGTCATCGATGCCGCGAAGCTATCATCGTGGAGCTTTCCACTCCGCGTGGTGGGAGCCAACTCGATCGCAGCCTATCTGCTGGCTCATGGCCCCGACCGATTTATCCTGGAGTCGTTCCGCATTCATTTCGGAGAGGCGATTTTTGTCTGGTGCGGATCGGCGTACGAGCCCCTGTTAGCCGGTAGCGCCGTGTTGGCGGTCCAATGGTTAATTCTGTGGTGGATGTATCGCCGCAGGATCTTTCTGCGACTGTAGCGGAAGTGGCGACGCTTCCGAGCGTTGTCGTTTGATCCGCTACCTGAGGCGAGGCGGGCGACTTCCGCGACACCAACGGCACACTTCTTGCTTCGATGCCGGGCTCGGATGGGGAAAACATCTTTTCCGGGGCCATGGCATTCGCCGTGCACCAGGCCTGCATTGGCAGCCCCGTGTTCAAGCGGACCGTCGGGAAGCCAGGCCGTCCCCGAGGTCATAGTTGCGGAGAACGACTCAGATGGTGGCAAAGCAAGTGGTAGCGCGGCGGTTTCCGGTCGGAGCCGAGGTCCAGGGGGACCAGACGAGTTTTCGCGTGTGGGCCCCGAGCCGGCGTCGCGTGATGCTGGTGCTCGAAATGGAAGACCGACCGCTGGAGATACCGCTCAATCGCCAGGACGTGGGCTACTTCGAGGTCATCACGGAGCTTGCTCCCAGCGGTACGCGCTATCGCTTTCGGCTCGACAGCGACGAGCAGCTATTCCCGGATCCCTTGTCCCGCTTCCAGCCCACCGGTCCGCACGGACCTTCGCAAGTCGTCGACCCCGCGGAGTTCGAGTGGCAAGACCAGGGGTGGCTCGGCGTCAAGCCCGAAGGGCAGGTGCTGTACGAGATGCATGTAGGAACATTCACGCCGGACGGGACTTGGAAGGCCGCGCGACGCAAGCTGCCGCATCTGGTCGAGTTAGGCGTGACGGTCCTGGAACTCATGCCGGTGTCGGACTTCGCCGGAGAGTTTGGTTGGGGATATGACGGGGTCAATCTGTTCGCACCGACACGTCTCTACGGCGACCCTGACGACTTTCGCGCGTTCGTCGACGAAGCACACCGGTTGGGGATCGGCGTGATACTGGACGTCGTCTACAACCATTTGGGCCCGGACGGAAACTACCTGAAGGCGTTCAGTCCCAACTACTTTACGGGTCGCTATAAGACCGACTGGGGGCCTGCCCTGAACTACGACGGCGACGAATGCGGACCGGTACGCGAAATGGTCGCGATGAACGCCGCTTACTGGATCGACGAGTACCACTTGGATGGCCTGCGGCTCGATGCCACGCAGAATATCTATGACTCGTCGCCGGACCACATTCTGGCGGCGATCGCGCGGGCCGCGCGGCAAGCCGCAGGGTCGCGCGAGATTTTTCTCGTGGCGGAGAATGAACCGCAGGACGTGCGGCACGTCGTGTCTCACGAAGACGGGGGCTTTGGCCTGAACGCGCTCTGGAATGACGACTTGCACCATACGGCCATCGTTGCGCTGACCGGGCGCCGGGAGGCCTACTACCACGATTACCGCGGCACGCCGCAGGAATTGGTGTCGGCGGTGAAGTGGGGATACCTGTATCAAGGTCAGTACTACGCGTGGCAGAAGCAGCGTCGTGGCACACCAGCCTGGCAGTTAAGCCCGTGCCAGTTCGTGTCGTTTCTGGAGAATCACGACCAGGTGGCCAACGCCAGCGGGAGTCTGCGCCCGAGCTGCCTGGCCCATCCGGGCCAGCTGCGCGCGATGACCGCGCTGATCCTGTTATCTCCGTCCACTCCCATGTTATTCCAAGGGCAGGAGTTCTCGACGACAACACCTTTTTACTACTTTGCCGATCATCCACCCGAGTTAGCACAGAAAGTCGCCGAGGGACGGCGCGAGTTCATGTCGCAGTTTCCTTCGGTGGCGTCCGAGGCGGTACGGCAGTCCATTCCGGATCCCGCGGAGCGCACGACGTTCGAGCGGAGCAAACTGGACTGGTCCGAAAAAGAACGTCGCGCAACCGCGTTCGCGCTGCATCGCGACCTGATCCACTTGCGCCGGCAGGATGCCGTGTTGTCGACCG
>JBFWYF010000172.1:0-10422 GCA_050186685.1 Pirellulaceae bacterium | reverse complement strand
CTTCGTCGACCGCTTCGCTGTCGTCTTGGCCTTGGTGCCTGCCGACTTCGCCTTGGTCGATCGCGTCGCGGTCGTCTTCTTGGTTGCCATTTCCTTCGGCTCCTCACCGGGCGTCGTGTCTCGGAGCTGCGTTTCCCAACACGCCCTTGCCGGGAGCAGCGTGCCGCTTCGTGAGAAGCGGCGGACCGCTTCGGCGGTCCTCGATCTGTCAACTCAATCCCACCGAGTGCCTGAAGGTTGTAACGACCATCCGAATCGATCGTCGTTATCGGCCACCTGTTCAGATTCACCCGGCTTGGCGAATTGAACAGCTTTGTTGTTTTCTCGTCAAGCGGAATTCAGCGCCGCAGATTCCAATCATCGCGCGCATAGCGCTGCGCGACGAGACGCTGAGTTCGTGCGCAGGGCCAATGCACGAGCAAATCGTCCGGCGCCCACTCGGCGCGAAATGCCGCGCGGAGATTCGCGGATGACTCCGGAACCGTCGCGACAAATTCTTCATGGCGCCGCGCGCGGCGATACGCAGGCTGACGCGGCGCTGTCCGCAGACACTGCTGAATCAGCGCGGGCGATAACCCGTACAGAATCGTCCCGTGATACAGCAGCCATTCGCGTTTGCAGCGCAGGCTGTTCCCCGAGACTTTGCGGTCCGCGAGTGCCAGATCGCTTGTGCCGCTTAATGTCACGATGAGCCCGCACCGCGCCAGTGCCGCCGCCACACGCTCGAGCACGAACCGATGGGCCTGTTCGACCGCACGCAGTGACGGTCGCCGCTCGAGCGACAGAACCACGCCGTACATCAGGCATCCCGGACCGATGACCACGGACGCGCCGCCACTGCACCGCCGCAGCACCGGGATGTCATGGGCGACGCAGAAAGGCAGGTTCACTTCCCCAGCAACGTCCGACGCGCGTCCCACCACCACGGCCGGCTGACCCGATTCCCACAAGCGCAGCACTTCGCCGGCGCTGGACTCGGCTTCCGCTTCTTCCAGCAAGGCTTCGTCCAGCGCCAAGTTCTCGGCCACAGTGGGCAAGGTCAACTCGAGCAGCTTCATCCTGGATCCACTTGCAGACGGCAGGGGCACCGCTAAGGTAACACGGGACCCGCAATGTACCACCTTGCCGACGCCACTCCTTCGCGATGAACCGAGTTCCCATGTTATACGACCGACTACTGCAGCGATTTCTCCGCTACGTCCGCATCGACACGACGGCGCGCGACGGCCTCGATGTCTATCCCAGCTGCGATGGCCAATGGACTCTCGGACGCCTGCTCGCCGACGAACTCCGCGCACTGGGACTCGACGACGTCGACCAGGACTCGCACGGACTCGTCTGGGCCACGCTCCCCGCTAACGGCTCGCGCACCTCGCCCGTCCTGGCGCTGAACGCCCATCTCGACACATCGCCCGAAACCACCGGAGCGGGCGTCCAGCCACAGGTCGTCGCCAACTACCAGGGTGGCGACCTCGTCCTCCCCGGCGATCCAACGCGGATTATCCGCGTGGCCGAGAATCCCGAGCTCGGCCGATTGATCGGCACCACTCTCGTGACCTCCGACGGAACCACGCTGCTCGGCGGCGATGACAAAGCGGGCATCGCCGTCATCATGGAATCGGTCGCAACACTGGTCGAACGTCCAGACATCCTCCACGGACCTTTGCGGATCCTGTTCACCTGCGACGAAGAGATCGGTCGCGGCGTCGAGCACGTCGACTTCCGGAAACTTGGGGCCGACGTCTGTTACACGCTCGACGGCGGTGGCGCCGCCGAAATCGACGTGGAAACCTTCTCCGCCGACCTGGCGGTCGTCTCGGTCCACGGGGCCAACATTCACCCGTCCATGGCCAAAGATCGCATGGTCAACGCGGTCCGCGGCGCCGCGGAGTTCATCGCCCGCCTCCCACGCTGGACCCGCTCGCCCGAACGGACGGAGGGCACGGCTGGATTCCTGCATCCGTACACCGTCTCCGGAGGTGTCGCTGAAGTCAGCATCCGGATCCTCCTCCGCAGCTTCGAAACGCCGGAACTCGCGGCCTTTGCCGACTGGCTGCGGTCCCTCGCGCAACAGGTGGAAGCCGACTTCCCGGGAATTCGCGTCGCCGTCGACATCCGCCCCCAGTACCGGAACATGCGCGACGGACTGAGTCGCGAGCCGCGCGCCGTACGCTATGCCCAACTCGCACACGAACGACTCGGCCGCACCCCCCGACTGTCCCGCGTCCGCGGCGGCACCGATGGTTCTCAGTTCACCGCACGGGGTCTACCCACGCCAAATCTCTCCACGGGCCAGCACAATCCTCATTCGCCGCTGGAATGGGTGTGCCTCGAGGAAATGCGCCAAGCCCAGGAAGTCTTGCTCCAGCTCGCGCAAATCTGGTACGAGCAGCCAGATTAGGCGAAATGCGAAAGCTGGTCGGATCGCGACATCTGGTGGGGCGCCAGTCAAGGACCGTGAATTTGCCCGATTCAAAGCGCCGAAAGTACCTGCAGGGTTGGTGCAGGACGCAAGCAGCCATCTCGGGCTGCCCCCTCTTTGTCTCCGCAGGTCGCTTGGTGCCACAAGGAACTCTCGACGTGCATCGCCTGTCGATTGTCATTCCGTGTCGAGTTGTTGACGAACGCGTAGAAGAGACGCTCGTCTCGGTCCTCGAAAACCGTCCGCGCGACTGTCAAGTCGTCGTGGTGACAGCGGTACCGTATGAGGATCCGTATGACCTTGCCGACGAAGTCTGCTTCGTGGCGAGCGATGGCCAGGCGACGCCGGTGCAACTGGTCAACCGAGGCTTTCAGGAAGCGACGGCCGACATTGTGCACGTCCTGATGCCGGGAACTCGCGTCGTCGAGGGTTGGACGGCCAACGTTCCCGAACATTTCACGATTGCGGAAGTGGCCATGGTGGCCCCCGTTGTGGTCGAGAGCGCCACGGATCACCGGGCGTTGTGCGTGGGGATCGGCTACCGCGCCAGTGGTGTCCGGCGGGTCATCGGCGCAGGTACGCGCCTGGCCGGCCGCCCGCTGGCTACGAGTGCGGTGTTGGGGCCAAGCCTGGTGGCGGGTTTCTATCGTCGCGACGTCGTTGCGGCGCTCGGCTACTTCGACGAGCGGATGGAACCTGCCTGTGCCGACATCGACATGGCCCTGGCCGCCCACGAATTGGGGCTGGTGGCCGTCGTGGAACCCACATGCCGGGTACTCTGCGAGCGGGCCGCGGTGCGTCCGCTCGGTGGATTCCGATCCTCGCGGCACTTGGAGCGGCTTTACCGCCGCTACGCGCGAGCGGGCTGGTGGACGACGTTCTGCCACAGTCTGGTCGCCGCCTGGGACGTGGTTTGTTGCTTCCCGCATCCGGGACTGCTGGCGCGGCTGGTCGGACGCATTGTAGCGCGTCTCGAGAGTGGCGTCGCCTTACGGCAGCGCCAGCGACTGGAAGATGCCGCCGTCGAGCTGGCTCAGCGAACCGAGCCGACACCCTCGATTGCCATCCGTGGCGACTTCGAGCGACCGCGGGAAAAGGCCATACCCTCCGCGCGGCGCCGCCGAGCCGCCTAGCTGACCGGCCAGTGTGGCCCGACGCTCCGCCGTCGCGGACCCGTAGTTCCGCGTCTCGCGCTTTTCTGCGGCCATCTGCGCTCGTTGCGTTTCATTCCGTGCGTTTCATTCCGTGCGGGTCGTTCCACGGAGGAGCACGTCCCTCCGAGCGCGAAGTCGATGTCTGCGGCCACCTGAAAGGCATCACGGCCGTGAAGCAGCGTCTTGTTCACTTGTCCGGCCGAAGACGTTGGCTGGGCAAGATAGGATTTGACATCGGCATCGCCTATCATCGTGGACCTGCGTCAACGCACGACAGAGCACTGAGGAATCCGTATGAATCGTCGCTTTTGGCCGGCATGTCTGGGGGCTTGGGTAATCTGGTTGGGAATCAGCAGCGTAAGTTGCGCCGAGCCATGGCCCGGTTGGCGCGGGCCACGGGGGGATGGTACCAGCCAAGAACAAGGTCTGCCGACGAAGTGGAATGGCGAAACGGGCGACGGAATCGTGTGGAAGACACGTCTGGCGGGCTGGGGCCACTCTTCGCCCATCGTATGGCAGGACGCGGTCTTTGTGACCGAGTGCCGCGAAGAAGACCAATCGCGTCGCCTGTTACGTCTTTCCGCGCTGGACGGCAGCGTCGTCTGGGAACGGACCGTGTTGACAACGCCGCTCGAGAAGCGTCACAAGCTGAACAGTCACGCGTCAGGAACGCCTCTGACCGACGGAAAAAAGGTCTACGTTTCATTTCTATCGCCGGATTTCGGCAGCACGCGCGAGCGAACACCCGGCGATCTCGTGGTGGCGGCTTACGACCTGGATGGCACACCGCGCTGGCAGGTGCGGGCCGGCCGGTTCGCCAGCGTTCACGGATTCTGCAGCTCGCCGATCCTGTTCGAGGACACGATCATCATCAACGGCGACCATGATGGAGACGGATACCTGGTCGCGCTGTCCCGCGACACGGGGGAGACCGTGTGGCGGGTAGACCGGCCAAACCACACGCGCAGCTACGTCACGCCCATTATCCGCGAGTTCGAGGGGCGACAGCAGCTGCTGCTCTCCGGCAGTAAGTGTGTGGCCAGTTACGATCCCCGCAACGGCTCGCAGCACTGGTATCTGGACGGTCCGACGGAGCAGTTCGTGGCCTCTCTCGTCGATAACGGCCGTCTCGTCTTCCTCACCGCAGGGTTCCCCGACAAGCATATTCTGGCGGTGCGGCCGAGCGGCCACGGCACGCTGTCGGACGATTCCATTGTCTGGCGAACCACCAAGAACTGCGCTTACGTTCCCTCGCCCGTAATCTGTGGAGATTATCTGTTGCTGGTCAGTGACAACGGCATTGCCTCGTGCTACCACGCGGATGAGGGTAAGTTGCAGTGGGTATCCCGGCTGGACACGATGAATCACAGCGCGTCGCTGGTGACGGCGGAAGGTCGGGTGTATTTCCTGGCGGATAACGGGGTAACTCGCGTAGTCCGCCCCGGCCCCGCATTTGAGCAAATCGCCGCCAATCCACTCGGGGAAGACTGCTATGCCTCGCCGGCGATCAGCGGAGGGCGCCTGTACGTGCGGGGCCGCCAGCATCTATTCTGCATCGGCCCGGCGGCCACGGGCGAGTGACACTCATTTCTGGGTCTTGATAAAGTACAGGTAGCTGTCATCGACGATCCATTCTGTCGACCAGGTGCGTCCATCATCGCCGTTGCAGACGTCGAAGAAGAAGGTCCGTAGCCGGGTGCACCGGTAGCCGTAGGGAAACTGGCTGGTCAGGTGATCGGCTTTTGTCAGGTCTTCGATGCCCGGTTTGGCGTAGTAGTGGACAGCTCCGTCGGCTGTGAACGACATACCGAACGTCCACCAGCCCGTCACGGTGATCTCCTTGCCTTTGAAGTCGTAGCCGGACTGATCGGCCCGGACGCGGAGATAGGCCGTATCGTAGCCCAAGTCGTTGTCTTCCTTGGCTTCGAACTCGATGAACATGCCCGGATAATACAGCTCGCGTTCGGCACTGCTGCCACCGTAGGACGTCTTGTAGAGAACCGTGTCGGCCGCGGCGCGAATGGCGAAGTGGCAGCCGGAGCGGTTTTCCCATTTGTTGACGGGGGGCAGAAAGACGCGGGTTACGAAGCTGGGAGACTGGTTGACTGGAATCGCACCGCCCAGCCGCTCCATGACGTTGCAGACGAAGTCGTCCTGCTGCTGGCGGTAACTGGGGTAGCCGGGGATGCCGGTTTGGAGCGATCGCAGCAGCAGCGAGCCTTTACTGCCGGGCAATCCGCCGGCTGGCGTCGGCACCCGTTTCACGTGGTCCGGATGTCCCCGCTTAATGCCCTCGTACCAGCGGCCGTTGCTCGATTCGCCACCGGGTGCGTTCTGCCACTTGTTGTTCTCGTCGCTGCTCTTGGGCCAGTTGTGATACCATTCCCAGTCCTCGGCCTCGAAGTCGTCGCCCACTTGTTCCACTTTGATGCCTGTGCCGGGTACAACGGGCTGGGCGGCGTGCGCGATCGGGCAGCATGTAGCGACGAGCAGGCAGAACAGAAGGTGTCGCAGAAGGCGGCAACGTGACAACTTCATGGGACGATCCTCGGCGGAAATGAGTCGGCGAGCGTTTGATCCGAATAAGAGAGAGTATCGGATCAGACGGCACGAACGATGCGTCCCTTTCGTGCGTGCCCCGTGAGGCGAATTGCGTCAAGTTTGCCGGTGCCTGACCGGCGGCGCGTGCCGGTAAGGTCTAGGGCGGAGACGGTCGCACGTTCGCCTGCGTCGAGCCCGCGTGCGCCACGTGGACCGTGCGGGTCGCCCGCGCGCGTCAGCCGTCAATTTCCACTGGGGCGTTGACGTCCCGGAAGCGGTAGCCCACGCCGCGCACCGTCTGAATGACGTCGGCCTTTTCGCCGAGTTTGCGCCGAAGCGCCCGGATGTGAACGTCGATCGTTCGTTCCATCGCCATCGTGTCTTCGCCCAAGGCCGCATCGATCAGCTCCGACCGCTTGAACACTCGGCCAGGTTGGCGAATCAACGTGTCCAGCAGCCGGAATTCGCTACGCGTCAACTGTACCGGACGCCCATCGCATGTGGCACGATGCCGGGCCCGGTCGACCAGCACCCCCTGGCAGGCCACCACATCTTCGTCCGATGACTCATCGCCGCGGCGGCGCTGCAAGGCCTTGATCCGCTCGAGCAGAATCTTGACGCTGAACGGTTTCGTCACGTAATCGTCCGCGCCGAGCGTGAATCCGATCAACTCGTCCGTCTCGTCCGACTTGGCCGTCAACATGACGATCAGGATGTCGCGCGTCGCCGGATCGGCCCGCAGACGGCGGCAGACATCCAATCCGTCGAGGACCGGCAGCATGACATCGAGCAAGACAATGTCGGGCAGCTTGAGCTGGGCCTGCGTCAGGCCGTCCTGTCCATCGGACGCGACGAGCACTTCGTATCCCGATTGCCGCAAGTTGTAAGCCAGCACCTCGGCCAGAGAGCGGTCGTCTTCGACGATGAGTACACGAGCTTTGGGCATGGCACATTCAAATTTGACTAGGATATTTGCGTCGCCTGTTCGATCTTCCGATGGCGGACGATGTCCCCTTCGACGAGGTACACCACGTCTTCCGCAATGTTGGTCGCATGATCGGCGATGCGCTCGATATGCCGTGTCGCCGAGAAACAAAACAAGGCCGGCGGGACGAGGCTCGGATTCTGCTGCATGAGGTTCTGCAGATCTCGGATGATCTCGACGTTCAGATCGTCCACGTTCTGGTCCAGCGCGATCAGCCGCCGAGCGGCGGCAGCGTCGAGATTGACGAAAGCGTCTAGCGCGCCACGGACCATATGGGTCGCAATCACCGCCATCTGCGACAGCTTCGCTGGCAAGGGATAGGTCGGAAAGTCGTCCAGCGCCTTGGCACGTTCCGCAATGTTCACCGCCAGATCGGCAATCCGCTCCAGGTCGCTGTTCACCTTGAGGACCGTTGCGATGCGCCTCAGATCGATAGCTACCGGTTGATGGAGCGCCAGGATCTTCAGGCACTCCTCTTCGATGTGCACCTCCCTCCGGTCCACCAGTGTGTCGAGTTCGATGACTTCCTCGGCCAAGTCAGGTTGTCGGTCGGTCAGCGCCCGGGCAGCTTTGTCGATCATCTCCTCGACAGAAGCTGACAGAGTCAGGATCTCCTGATGCAGCGTTTCCAAGTCCCTTTGCAGATGTTTGGTCATCGTCACTCTCGAACTCGCCTGCACGTTCCCAGCTCGCCGGGATCGCCGGTCCCTTCGCCCACCCTCTCTCGCTCAGGGCGAGGGGGGGATGGGGAATATGTTTCCTCGGCGATCCTAGGTTCGGATTGTGAAGGGGGAGTAAAGAAATCGTTAAGGATCCGTCGCCGCGCACCCCATGTCCGCTGGCCTTTCTTGGGCGTAGCCACCTTCCAGTGTGATGGAGCGGGCGAAGTGTGCCAAGCCTCGTCCGCCGACTCCCGCGTCGCTCGCGTCGGCGAGGGGCTCCTGCGGCCGGCGGTTTCCCCAGCCTGGGGCCATGTCGCTTTACGGCCTGCAGTTACGGTTTATGATGGTAGGGCCACTCGGGGGAGGTGCGCATGTCGGATCCAAAACGCATCGTGATCACGGGCGTAAGCCGCGGATTAGGTCGAGCCCTGACGGATGAGTTCATTCGCCTGGGCCATCACGTGAGCGGCTGCGCCCGTTCTGCCGAAGCCGTTCGCGCCCTGCAGGGCCGGTATGCAGCGCCACACCGCTTCCACTGCGTCGATGTCCGAGATTCCCGGCAAGTGGCCGGCTGGGCGCACGAGCTCCTCGATACAGGCGATCCCCCTGAACTGCTGATCAATAACGCCGCGATCATCAATCCAAATGCGACATTGTGGGAGACGAGTGCCGAGGAATTCGCCGACGTGATCGACGTGAATATCAAGGGCGTCTTCCACGTCATCCGACACCTGGTCCCGGCGATGGTCGCCGTGGGCGCCGGAGTGATCGTGAACCTGAGCTCCGGATGGGGACGGTCAACGTCACCCCAGGTTGCACCTTATTGTGCGTCGAAATGGGCCATAGAAGGTCTGACCCGCGCCCTGGCCGAAGAGCTTCCCTACGGCATGGCCGCCATTCCACTGAACCCGGGCATCATCGACACCGATATGCTGCGTTCGTGCTTCGGCAGTAACGCCGCGGCGTACCCGCAACCCTTGGCGTGGGCTAAGCGGGCGGCTCCCTTTCTGCTGGAACTGGGGCCGGAGGACAATGGCGACCCGCTGACCGTCCCGGGGTGATGAGCCTGGTCTGCTTCAAGGCTAGTAGGAAGGTGGGTCGCGGAAGTGGCAATACTTCCGACATCTCTGAGATCGTCTCGGAACTCTTTGCGAGTTCCGCTAACCCAAAATCAAGGCCTGACAGACCGCTAGGCCTTATCCGGCCCCGGTTCGCAGTAAGCCTGGACGACCAGCATGGCCGCGCCGCAGACGAGTAGAGAATCGGCGATATTGAAGTTCGGCCAAGTGAACTGGCCGTATCGGAATAAAATCCAGTCGCGCACTCCGCTATGCCACTCCACCGGCATACCGGGCTCGATCCACAAGCCCAGCCGGTCGTAGAGATTTCCCAGGATGCCCGCCGTGATACAGCCGAGCGCCACGGTCAGCCACCGGCTGCGGGCTGCTCCAAATACGAACATCCACACCGGGATCGCTACCGCGGCGGCCAACGACAACACGGCAAAAAGACGCCCCCAGCCGCTGCCGAAGCCGAACAACGCCCCCGTGTTGATGGCCGTTTCAATGCCCACATAGGGCTCCCAGAGCCACCACTCGTGGTTGGGGCGCGGCAGCCCACGCCAAGCGAAAACCGCCGCTTTGGTCCACAAATCAAGCCCACATCCGAGCACCGTCAAGCACACGAACACGAGATACCGGCTGAGCGGCACCGTGCGGGCAGATAAGTTGCGAGCCGCACCTGAATCAGCCGCGTTCAAGCTTGCTGGCGCACTTGATACAGAAGGGAGTGTAAGGTAGCGCATTAAGTCGTGCCTTGGCGATCTTGGATTCGCATTCCGCGCACGAACCATAAACGCCTTCCTCGATCCTCTCAAGAGCGATTTCAATCTGCTCGAGGGTTGCCTCTTCGCTCTGGAGCAAGCTTAAAGTGAATTCCTGCTCGAAGTTGTCACTGCCGACATCCGCCATGTGCAATGGCATGCTCGAGAGGTCCCCACTGGCTTCACTGCGCGTCTTGCTGAGGGCCGCTTCCGCCATGGCCGTGACGTCCCCCCGCAGCCGGGCACGCATTTCCAGCAGACGCTGCTTGAAAACCTTCATCTCTGTCTTCTTCATCAGTTCGCTCCAACAAGCCGTGGCGGAAGGATCAGTCAAGACTGATGCCGGGGTGAGTAGGGAGTCGCGGCTCCATTTTAGTAGTCAAGCCGGGGTGTGTCAAATCGTCGCGAGGCCGAGGGCGAGGTTTGTGGTGTGTCGTAAGTAGTTTCTGTATATGATGTTAGTGGTTGTGGTGTAATTGGAGCCTAGGTCGCAGTCTGCCGGCCCGCCGTGCGGAGCCTGGTAGGCGCCCGACAACGGGCGCTGCCTGGAGCGTGGCCTACCCAGAGTGGGCCGCTTGGATCGGGCGGCGCGGATCCGCCGGAGCCGGGCGTGCCAACACTCGGGTAAACCTTGACCTGCCTACCTTGCCTTGCTAACCTTGCTGCGTCGTATGATCTCCTCCACGGAGAAGCTACGAAGCTGCGCCGCAACCGATTCGCTGTGGTCCTCGCCGTCTTGACCGCCCTGGTGGTCGAGACGTTGGTGCTGGGGCCGGCGCATCATCATTCGGCGGCGGACCGCGCTGCGTGCCACGCGCTCGGTGACGGCGCCGGGG
>JBFWYF010000171.1:0-10486 GCA_050186685.1 Pirellulaceae bacterium | reverse complement strand
CGTCGTTGGTGATCAGGATTATCCCTTCGCTCGTCCGGTCCAGGCGCCCTTCGGTGTAAAGTCGTTCGTCTGAGCGGACCAGATCGACCGCACGGACGCGACCGGCCGGATCGCGGTTGGTGCATACCACGCCGGCTGGTTTGTTGAGAACAAAGTAAGCCCTCTTCGGCCGCGGCAACGTGACCCCATCCACCCGAATTTCCTGGCGCAATGGATCGACGCGCGTGCCGAGCTCGGTCACCGACTGCCGGTCAATTTCGACGCGGCCGGTCGTAATCAGTTCTTCGCACTCCCGGCGACTGCCGATGCCCGCGGCCGCCAGGACCTTTTGCAGCCGTTCCCCGGCGGCCCGCGGCGCGGCGCTCGAGGATTCCGACTGGGAACGAGGACGACGACGTGACACGGCATACTCCCGGGCATCAGGACGATCGACGGCACATGGATCGTCATCATACGTGCTGAGCTGCCGAAGGCCCAGGGCCGCCAGTGTGGTCCGATAAGCTCCGGCGGCTCGGCGATCACCGGCCACAACGTGGCTCGGGAAGCCGCTCGGGCCGAGCGGGCCACTCTCGGCGGGCGACTTTCGGTCGCTGTTGGGCTATGGGGAAAACCAGCGGCTGAACCAGCCCCCGGTCATGCCGTTTTGCGAAGCCGGATGAGCTCGGCTACGCTCGGCCACCGGATCCGGCTTCGAGAACTCGCGTGGCCGGCCTCCGACCACTTCGGGCCCCAAGTCATTATCCGCATACGGGTCATGAGCCGCCGCCTCGCGACGCTGCTGTTCTACCGTCCCCGGCGGGCGCTCAAACGGGCGACGCAGGCCGCAGCCCATGCCTCCGGCCGTGGCCAGCACCACAGCCATTAGAATCACGATCGCTCGCATGGGCGTTGTCCCTTCTCAGATCCGCCTCCCTCCGTGGGGCCAGACGAGGCGGGAAGTATAGTGAGCGCCGGAGAAGTCGACTAACCCAGTTTTTTCAGAACGCTCCGCGCGGCGTCCCGTCCATCGGCCTTCCGTCGCTGCTTGCGGCTGCCCGGGCATTCCGGCACACCCTCCATGGCACCCTCCACTGACCATCGACCGAACCCAAAAGCCGCCTTGAGACTTCGGCCCAGCCGGCGGATCGGCCTGCAACAGTCAGCGAAGAAATGCCAGCCACCGCGATCGGTCGTGACGGTGAGCCAAACCGGAGGGCGCCTGCCGGCCGCTCGAGTGAGCCGGCTGCCCAGCGGAGAACGGCGCGGCACTAGCGGCGTGCAAGTGGCTTGGGGCCCGCCGCAGGCAAGTACGCGTCCAACAGTTCGCTCGGTTCCTGAGCCGTGAACTGCACGGGCGAAGCCGCCGCGGGAATCCAGAGCGTCTGGCCCCGGCAGAGCGGCCTGCCCGACGGTTCGCCGGAAACGCGTAGCCGGCCGGAGGTGACCGCCACGATGTGGAACCGTCCATCGCCGCCCAGTTCGACCGTGTCGGCACACTGCCAGCGGTCCCACACAAACTTATCGCACTCCACCAAACGTGTCCTGCGCGGATCGGACGTCGGCTGAAGCGTCTGAATGCCGGGCGGTCCCGCTTCGAAGTCGATAACGGCCAAGGCCTGGTCGACGTGCAAGGGTCGCGGCTGGCCGTCCGGCCCCACGCGGTTCCAATCGTAGAGCCGATAGGTTGTGTCGCTCGCCTGCTGGATCTCGGCGATCACCAGGCCCGCACCGAGGGCATGCGGTACGCCGGCGCGGATGAAGATACAATCCCCGGGGCGCGGCTGCAGGCGGTGCAGACACAACTCGGCCGTGCCCCGCTGAATCTCTCGCCGTAACGCCGGCTCGTCAAACCCCCGCTTCAAGCCCGCATACAGCACGCTGCCGGGCTCCGCATGGAGCACATACCAGGCCTCTGTCTTGCCACGGTCCGGAGGGGTTAGCCGCCCGGCTTGATCGTCGTTGGGATGGACCTGCAGTGACAAAGGCTGCTGGGCATCGAGAAATTTGAATAACAGCGGACACGTGCGCTGGTCAGCTGCCGCTCCGAGCATTTCGAGTGGCTGCTCGACAATCAGGTCGTGAAGCGTCCGACCTGCCCAAGGCCCGTTTTCCACGACACTCTGATCCGGCCCGCGGTCGACGATTTCCCAGCTTTCGGCATAATGGTCTCCGTCCCCCAGTTGTTTGCCAAGGACCGTCTCGAGCCGGCGCCCGCCCCACAGGTAGTGCCGATACAGCGGTTGAAAGCGAAGTGGATACATCGTGCCGCCGTTTGTACTCGATTGCCCATGCCCCGGACAGCCGTGACACCCGGGACAACGGAGACGCATCGATGTCAAGCCGCTTCGGTCATTGCCGCGATGAGGGCGGCATGGTATTCTCTGCGAGTCGGGAAAGTCAGTCCTTGGCCCGGCATTCTCCGCTGGTACGGCAGCTTCCTACCGTATATCCCCGTCGGGTTCTGGTGCAGTCCTCTGTTTGCGGCCCCGAGCGACGATTGTTGTCGGTGCCGCGAGAATCCCAGAACCTCCTGCCTTGCTCCATCCTTCCGCGGAATTAATTGCCATGGCGAAGATGCGTGATGATGACCTGTTTGCCAGCTCGACAATGACGTTCGGCGAACACCTGGAGGAACTGCGGGTCTGCCTGACGCGTGCGATCATCGGGCTGGTAATCGGCTGCTTCGTGGGTCTCTTCTTCGCCGCGCATGTTGTCCGCTGGATCGAGTCCCCCGTCCTCGCCGGACTGAAGGACTACATGGTGGAAAAGTCCAAAGACGAGCTGCGTGCCAAGTACAACGAAGAAATCTCCGACGACATGGTCCAAATGATCGACGAACGCGTGATGGTGGTCGAAGACGTCTACCTGGAACGGAGCCAGTTGGCGAGGCTGGCGGCGGCCGGCCAGGCGGAGGAAGGGACGACCGAGTCGAACCTCGCCCTGACGTCCACCGCATTGAACGAAGAACTGCCCCCTCCCACGATGGACCTCGTCAAGACGCGTCTCTGGCGAGCCGCCGAGGCCAAGATCCAGGCGCTCAGCCCCTACGAATCGTTCATGATCTATCTGAAAGCCGCCATGGTGGTGGGCGTTGTGCTGGCATCCCCGTACATCTTCCTCCAAATCTGGACGTTTGTGGCCGCAGGGCTCTATCCGCACGAAAAAGGATACGTCTACATCTTCCTGCCCATCAGCCTGTTGCTGTTCCTGGCCGGCGCGTCGCTCGCCTTCTTTTTCGTCTTCGGCCCTGTGCTGGATTTCCTGTTCAGCTACAACCGCTCGATGAACATCGCGCCGGACATGCGGATCAGCGACATCATCAGCTTCGTCCTGATGCTGCCGCTCGGCTTCGGTGCCTCCTTTCAGCTGCCCTTGGTGATGCTGTTCCTGAACCGGATCGGCGTCCTGTCGCTCGATGCCTTCGTGGGGAAGTGGCGGATCGCCATTCTCGTGATCTTTATCATCTCGATGGTGCTGACGCCTTCGGGCGATCCCATCAGCATGTCGTTGATGGCCGTGCCACTTACCGCGCTCTACTTCCTGGGATTGGCCATGATCAAGTGGATGCCACACGGCCGGAATCCCTACGGCCAGGTCGCTGAAACCTAGATCTCACGCCCCGGACCCTCTCCCGGAGTACTGGGAGAGGGGACAGCGGTCGGGGAGGCGGCCCCTGCGAACTCTGCGGGAAAACCACAGGACATAGTCTATCCCGCAGGGAACACCGTGGACGCTGCGAGGATGCTCAAGAAGACGCGGGCGAACGTGCCGCCTCGTAGAGCGCAGAGACAGCACCTGCGGGATCGCGGATCACGCAAAATCGGCCATGTTCCGCACTGCCCCGCGGTGGTACGACGACTTGACCTCCGAGCGCGGTAACCTGCGCCACACTGTGGTCCAAGTTGTCGACCGTGATGTACAGCAGCCACTGCGGCGGCAAGGCGGCATTCACTCCTCGCTTGTGGCAAATGCCCGCCATCGTTTCCCCGGAACCGGGCAACGTCATGCAGTAGTCCTGATACCCCTGCATGTCGACCGGGGTAGCTTGCCATCCGACGACAGCGGCATAGAAGTCGCGAATCGTCTCGGCATCCGCCACGGTCAGGTCAAACCACCCGATCGTACCGACTTCGGGTGCCCGTTTCTGCGTCATCGTCCCGTGCTCCTTCCTTGCGGCTCTTCGTGCGACTCTTGCTACAGCTCTTCCTGCGGCCAACGAATGGGGGCCGCCCCGGAAGGACTCCGATGTGCACTTTCAGCCCACTTCGAATCGTCGGCCTCGTGTCGGCGGCCGAGCAACGGGGAACTCCGCGGACTACCAGTCCGCCGGCAGTTCCAACGACCACACCTCGCTGCTCAGCGGCTGAGCATGTCCCCCGAACAGCCACAGCTTGTCGCGCCAAACGACCACGGAATGTTCGTGACGCTCCTTCCAAGCCGGTTTGGTTTCGTAGGGCTGCCAGGCGCGACCGTCCGCGGAGTACCAGACGTCTCCCCAGTTGCGGGCCGGGTTGTTCGACCAGCCTCCGAGTACCCACAGGCGCTGGCGGTAGACCGCCGCGGAGAACCACAGCCGCGGACTCCACGGAGCGGCATCCGTTTCCTGGATCCACGTCACCCCATCGGCTGACGACCATACATCGTTCAGGGCGTGGTACTCCGGCACGTAGTTACCGCCTCCCATCACGTAGATTCGGTCGTTCAAGACCACGGCCTGGTGGTACGCTCGGGGTGACCAACCTGCGTGCTCGGTGACTTGTTTCCACTCCCGACCGTCGCGGGAAACCCACACGTCGTTTTTGAGGCTCGCCGCATCGCCGAAATAATAGTTCTCGGTGCCGCCCAGTAACCACATCTGACCGCGAAAAACGACGGTCCCCGCGGCCATGCGCGGCGACCATGCGGCCTGGGCCGTAACTTGCTGCCATTCGCGTCCGTCGCGCGACGACCAAACCTGGTTGCTCGCCGAGTGTCCGGGGAGCCGCCCGTTAAACCAGCCCCCCATCATCCACATCCGGCCGTCGTGGACCAGCGACATGGCAAAGTCACTGTGCTGCCAGGGTGCGTTGGCCGTCACCTGCTCCCAGTTCCGCCCATCCTTTGTGCTCCACACGTCGCGGGGCGGAGCCGCATACGAGTTGAACCAGCCTCCGAGGATCCAAAGCCGATCGTCGAACGCGACTTCGGCCTGCGAGTCCCGCGGCTGCCAACCGGCCTGGTCCGTTACTTTCGTCCACTCGGGTGCCGGTTTATCAGCGGCCGCCGCTGGCCCCCCCAAAGTCTGACTCAGCGCCGCGCACAATATCCAGCTGGCTGCTCGTCTCACCAATTGCGTCATGGGCGTCTCCCTCTTGTGTATCTACGAAGACTTGCGACGGCGAGAGCTCGCGCCGCGGCGGCCTGGGGATTTCGCCGGCCCACCGCGTTTTCCGCGCGAGGGACCACTTTGGGGCGCTTGTCGCCGTGCCTTTCCCTTCTCCTCGCGCGCGACCAACCGGAAATCCAGCTCCCGGCGATCGACATCCACGCGCGCCACTTCGACGCGCACCCGGTCTCCCAGGCGGAAAGCATTCCCCTCTCGGTTTCCCACCAAGCTGTGCGACCGCGAGTCGTAGCGGTAATAGTCGTCGTACAGCGAGCTGATATGAATCAGCCCCTCGGCAGGCAGCTCGATTCCCTGCACGAAGATTCCAAATCGTTCGACTCCGGTAATCAAGGCGTCCAATTGTTCGCCGATCCGCCGGCTGAGATACATCAGTAGCTTGACGCGAGTCAATTCCCGCTCCGCCCGCTCCGCCCGCTGCTCGCGCTCGGAGCAATGCTCACCCAACAGAGTGAGGTGCTCGAGGTCGCCCACGGGACGGCGACCGGCGATCAGGGCATTTATCTGACGATGGACCACGAGATCGGGGTAGCGTCGGATAGGCGACGTGAAATGGCAGTAATTTTCACTGTGCAGCGCATAGTGGCCTTCGACCTCCGGGCCGTAGACGGCCTTGGCCATGCTGCGCAGCACGGCGAAGTTGACGGCGTGTTCTTCGGGTTTGCCGCGCACGGCCTCGATCACGCGTTTGATCTCGAACCGGCTCTCCAGGCTTTCGCAGGGGATGCCTAGCTCGGTTACGAACTCCGTCAGCGCTTTCAGTTTCCTCGGATCGGGCTGCGGGTGCACTCGCCGCAGAAAGAAGGTCTCGGAGGCATGCAGCGTATCGGCGACGGCTTCGTTCGCCGCCAGCATGAACTCTTCGATGATCTGATGGCTCTCCGTATTGATCTCGAGATGCGCTCCGACGACCTCGCCGCGCTTGTCGAGATCCACTTTGACCTCGTGCAGCGTCAGTTCAATGGCCCCCCGTTGCATGCGGCGTCGGCGCAGGATCATGGCGAGCTCGTGCATGCGAGCCAGCAATTCGTGCACTGCGGGGGTCAACCGTTCGCGCCACACGCCGCGGTCCTCGAGATACGAGTCGACCTCCTCATACGTGAACCGCCGACAACTCCGGATGGCTCCGTGAACGAGGTCGGAGGCCACGCGCACACCATCCTCGGTGAACTCGATGAAGATTGATTTCGAGAAGCGCACCCGGTCGGGCTGCAGGCTGGCCAGATGGTTCGAGATGATCTCGGGCAACATGGGAATGACGCGGTCGGGCAAGTAAACGCTCGTGGCCCGTTCGCGCGCTTCCTGGTCCAGGACTCCGTTCTCCGGCACAAAGTGCGAGACGTCGGCGATGTGGACACCCAGTCGCCAATGCCCCTCGTCGAGACGCTCGAGCGAAATGGCATCATCGAAGTCCCGCGCATCGACTGGATCGATGGTGATGACGGTCAGGCCGGTCAGGTCGGTGCGGTCGGCCGGCAGCGACTCGTCAAACCGCGCTGCCTGCTCGCGCGCCGCCGCCATGACTTCCTCGGCGAACGCTTCGGGCAGGTCGAACTCGCGGATGATCGACAACGTATCGACGCCGGGAGCGCCGCGGGCTCCCAGCACTTCGACGATCACGGCCTCCCCGTCGTGCAGATGCGACGGAAAGCGCACCATCTCGAGCACTACCTTGTCACCGGGCACGGCGTTCTTCGCGCCGGGATCGCCCACATTGATGGGTTGAGCGAACAAGTTGCCGTCGACCTGCACCAGGCCGCTGCCAGCGCGTTCGAAGTACACACCGACGAATCGATGCGTTTCGCGTTCGATGATCTCCAGTACTTCGCCGCTGAGCCGACGGTCGTCGCCTTTCGATGACCGGAGACGGACGACGACAATATCGCCGTCAGAGGCGTCGCCCGCGCGTCCATGCGGGATCAGGATGTCGTTGTCGCGCGAGCCCGGCGTCGCCCCGCGCGGACGGACAAACCCGTAGCCCGAGGACGTCCGGCGGAACACTCCCACGACGCCTTTCTTCGCGGCTGCGCGGGCGGGCGGATCGGCCAGCCGCACGAGATGCTTGTCTCCCCAGGCGAGAACTCCGCGCTTCACGAGACGCTTAATCGCCTTCTTCAGTTGGGCGGCCCCTTCCTTGTCCAGATCCATCTTCTTTGCAATCACCCGGGGCTTGACGGGCTGATATCCTTCCCGCCGCACGAACTCCAACACCTGTGTCTCGAGGTTTTCCGCAGGATCCGTATCCGCCATAGTCTACGTCCGGAGCAAAAAGAGAAGGGTCGCCTGCCCACACCGAACCGGCGACCGAGCCAGGTCGCCGTCCGTCGCGCAGCCGGCTGCGTTTCCACAACCCGCGTAGCGTACCAGATGCGGCACAGCCGATGGCGTCCCGCGGCCGTTTTTTCAGAGAGGGGTGTCCGCGGCTCGTTTAATAGGCATTCTGACGCGACAGGACTACCCGCACAGTCTGAAACAGAATCTGCATGTCGAGCCAGATGGACCACTCGCGAATGTACTGCAAGTCACACTGGATGCGGTTCGCCATCTTGTCGAGCGAGTCGGTCTCGCCGCGGAAGCCCCGGACCTGCGCGAGCCCCGTAATGCCTGGCTTCACTTTGTGACGCAACATGTAACCTGGAATCAGTCGGCGATAGTGTTCGTTGTGCGCCGTCGCGTGCGGCCGAGGCCCCACCAGAGACATGCTGCCGTCCAGAACATTAAACAGTTGGGGCAATTCGTCGAGCGACGTGCGGCGCAGGAACGCACCAACGGGCGTCACGCGCGGGTCCCGGCGCGTCGCCTGGCTGATCGTCGCCCCGTTCTCGCAGACCCGCATGCTTCGAAACTTCCACACGTGAATCTCCCGGCCATCGAGCCCATAACGCTTCTGACGGAAGAACACAGGCCCCGACGATGTGCATTTCACCAGCGCGGCGATCAGCGCCATCGGGAGCGAGGCGATCGTCAAGAAGCAGACGGCCAAGGTGAAGTCGCATGCTCGCTTCAGCACTCCGTCGACTCCATAGAATGGACTCTCGAAGACGCTGACCACGGGCAACCCGTTGACATCCGTCCAGCGGGCATGCAGCAACTCAAAAACGAAAAAGTCGGGCACGATATAGACGGCTGCTGTGGTGTCGGCCAGTTCTTTCAGCAGATTGCGGATCCGCTTCTCGGCCCGCATCGGCAACGTGATGTAAATGCGCTGTACCGCTCCTTGCCGTGCCAGCTCGATCAGCTCGTCAAAACGCCCGACTTGCCTGCCGACCTGGGCAGGCAACTCGGCCGTCCGCTCCGCTGCCCGGTCGTCGAAGAACCCCACCAGCTGGAGGCCAAGCTCGGGCGAGTGCTCGAGGTTCCGCGCCAGGCGGATCGCCAGATCGTTGACTCCCACAAACGCATAGTGGCACAGGTTGTAGCCGTGGGCCCGCGCCGAGCGTTGCACGAACCGCACCATCACCCGCGACGCGGCTAACAGCGCTGCGACCGATACGGCGGCCAGAATGAGCCCGAACCGCGGCAGCGAATCCAGATACCGCGTCAGGAATCCCAGGACGAGCAAGACGACGAGCGAGTGCGCCCAAGTGATTTCCGCAGCGGCAATCTCGCGATAGAGGCTGACTCCCCGCCAGCTGTGATAGAGCCCCGTGAGCTCGCCCACGCAGTACATGACAATCACGGCCACCGCGATCGCCAGAAAGAACTCGCGTTCCGGCGCCACTCTCGGATGCGTCAAGGACGCCATAAAGCCGATCAGCACACACACGGCGTCGCTCATGCGCAGCAGCGAGTGCAACAGGGACCGTTCTCGCAAAATGGGCATCGTCAAGGACATGATGACTCGCCGAAGAGCATGTCAGGCAGCGGCGGCTGCCCGGCAGCTTCCTTTAGGGTAGTTTCTCCACGACCGGAGGCCGGACGTCCGCTACGGCCCGGCGATCCTCCGTGCGGTGCCCCTCCGGGCGATGATCTTCCGGGCGATGATCTTCCGGGCGGTAGTCTTCCGTGCGGCGGCCCCGTGATTGGCGCCGCTCCCGAACGGCGGCGACCGTGGTAGGCGGCGGCGCAACCAGCGGTGCGATCTTGTCGAATTCGCGACGCGTCACCGCCGCCGCCGAAGCCGTCAGTGTGGTGGGGTCTGTCGCGCGCCGGCCGCCCGTCGTTCCCAGGGCCACAGCGGCAGGTGCCAACGTGGTGTCCCAGCCGGTTCGGTCTGCCGCGCGCCGGCCGAATAGCCGGTCGGTAGCGCGACGTCCCAGATTCACATAGTCGTTCCAGCGCCGCCCCGCGCCGTTCGGACCGAGCGGCATGAACAGGAACACCAAACCCGCACCGAATGCGAAGCCGCCAGCCATGCCGGCCAGCACGACCGTCTTTTTTCCTGGTCCGACGGGCCGGTCGCCCGCCGCTGGTTCCTGGAAACGTGTCAGTAAGCTCGTGGCCGCTGCGGTGCTGGAGCTCGCCTGGGCACTGGAAAGCTCCCGACGCGCGCTGTCGACGATATCGGTGCGGCGCTTGACCTCGGAGACCAGATTGCTGTACCGGGCGCGCATGCCGGCTAAGCCATCAAGCCGCTTTCGCAAGTCCTCTTGCTGCTGCTGCAGCCGTAGCGTCTGGGCCTCGTTCGCCTGCAGATCGGCCTCGACCCCCGCCAGTGCCGTCGCTACCTCGTCGACCATGTTCTGACGGATCTCCGATTCAGCTCGTATCGCGGCCTGCAACGCCGGATGCGCTTCGTTCAACTTGCCTCGCAACAGAGAGCAGCGCAGCTGGGCATCCACCAGACCGTCCTTCAACCGCCGTAACCCCACCTGCGTCTCGAGCAGCCGGCTGGGCGTGGCCAGCAGCTGGTCGGGGTTCTTCGCCGCGGTCATCAGCAGTTCCCGGAGCTGTCTCAGCGATTCCCGGTTGCTTTCAGCCTGCCGCAGTTCCGCCTTGATCTGATTCATGCCGCTCCGCAGATTGCTGTCACCTGACCCCACTTCATTCATGAGGCGGAGTTCCCCCAGGTCCGGTCCTACCTGCCGCTCCATCTCCTCCAGCCGCGAGGTAGCTTCGTTCAAGTTCAGCTGCGCCAACTGCAACGTCTTCTCCAGATCGCGGACGATACTCTGTGCTTTGGCA
>JBFWYF010000170.1:0-10560 GCA_050186685.1 Pirellulaceae bacterium | reverse complement strand
ATCCGCAACAAGACGGACCGGCCGTTGTCGGTGAAGCTGCCCGATGCCTTTGCTGGAGTACCGGTGCTCGCCCAATTCGGTGGTGGCGCGGCAGGTGGTGGACTCGGCGGCGGCTTGGCGGGCGGTGCCGGCGGAGGAGGACTCGGCGGCGGACTGGGTGGTGGTGGCGGTGCTCAGTCGCTAGGTGGCGGCTTCGGCGGTGGTGGCCTGGGCGGCGGCGGCTTCGGCGGTGGTGGCTTCGGCGGTGGCGGTGGTTTCGGCGGTGGCGGCGGCTTCTTCAATGTTGCCCCCGAAAAAGTTGGCAAACTGAAAGTCACGACGGTGTGCCTCGAGCACGGCAAATCGGATCCCTCCCCCCGCATCAAGTACGAGATCCGGCCGATCACCGCCTTCACCAAAGATACCCGCGTCATTCAACTGTGCCGCTTGGTCGGCAACGGTCAGGTTCCTCAGAATACGGCCCAGGCCGTCGCCTGGAATTTCACGAACGGGCTGTCGTGGCAAGAATTGGCCAGCAAAGAACGCTTCCGCTCCCAGTTTACGGGACAGTTTGAGATGTTCTTCTCGCCGGCCGAACTGCAGTTGGCGGCTCAGATCGCCGCCGCTGTCACCAGCCAGGCCCAGGAGGACCAACCGTCGAGCGAAACCAGTCCGGGAGAGCAGGAAAGCCGTGTTAGCTCGACCTCGCAGCAAGGCCTGCCATCCCAAACGGTCGCCGCCGGTCCATAACAGCCGCTCATTCTAAATCGCACTCACTTCGACGCCGCATCGCACGATGCGGCGTTTTTGTTGCGCCGTACCGGAGGGCATGCTGCGGGCCATTCGTTCGCAACGTGCCGGCATGAATTCTTGACCGTTGTTTTTGTAATTTTGTCCGCAACACAATTCGTGAGGTATGGTTCAGAATCCTGTGGAGCAGTCTTGAAGATTCTTATCTACGCCGTCAATTCCGGCACACTGCTGACAGGTTACGCATCCCACGCATGCAGCTCGTTCGTAATCCTTTACTAAATAAGTGAAACGGCTCAAGGATTGCTTGACGTTCGGAGCCGGCGGCGAGTCTAACTGAGTGGGGTAAGCGTGGTGCACCGCGTATCGCAGGCGCAGCCGGCTTGCAGGAGTGACAACATGTCTCGGTCGTGGCAGAAGTGGGCGGCAGGGGTAGCATGCATCGCAGGTCAGCTTGCCTTGACAGCGACTCCCGTCCAGGCAGGACCATTTCTCGACTGGCTCCTCGGACGGCCCATCTATACCTATCCGGCTACGATGGTGGGCTATGCTCCCGCGCCAATTGTCGCCGGGTATGCCCCGACACCGGTTGTCGCCGGATATGCTGCCGCACCGGTTGTGGCGGGGTATGCGCCGGCACCGATCGCGCCAACGACCGTGACCACAGCGCCGGTAACGCCGCCGGTGGTCGCGTCGTATCCTCCTGCGAGTTTGCCGTACACCCTGCCTGCCGTCACGGCCACACCGACGTCGGTCACGCCAGCACCAGTGACGGCGTATTACCCAGGCACGGCGCCGGCACCCGTATCCGGGTACACGGCGGCGGCGCCCGCGTATGTCGCGAACTATCCCGGAGCACTGGGAATCGGGTATGTGCCGAGCTATCGCACGACTTGGTTCCGCGTGCCGGTCACGAACTATCGGCCGGTTACGGCCTATCAGGGAGTGACGGCCTATCAGCCGGCTACGACATTGCCTGTGACTCCGATGCAGCCTTGTAATTCGTACACCTGGCAGGCCCAGCGTGTGCCGACTTGGTTTGGCTATCGTCCGTGGCTGCCAGCGCCGGCTCCTGCGGCGGTCTATGTGCCGCCGGCCGCAGTCGCGCCGATGTACGGCGTACCGGCGCCGACGACAATGGGTGCAGCTACCACAGCCCCGACCCTCGTCGCACCACCCACACTCGCGGCTCCACCGGCGGGTTCTTATCCTGCGCCGGGAGGCCTCCCGGGCTTCGGCGTACCCGCGCCGCAATTGCCCGCGGAGGGTGGCAGCGTGCCCGCCGACCAGGCACCCACGCTGTCGCCCGACGGCATGCCGATGGGAGTGCCGAATTCGGCGATGCGGAGCGTGCCGTCGCCGGTCACCACGACGTCGCGGCCCGCTCAGGCCCCGGCGAGCAGTGTCTATCAGGTTAAACCTATTCCGGTGCCGGAGTGGAAAGACTCACCGGCCCCGTCGACGCCTCCGGCGGCGCCACCCCTCTTGAATGCCCGAGACCGGACGGCTTCGTCAGTCGTGCCTCCAGCGGGCCTTGCGACGCGGGTGGCTCCAGCGGTCTGGTCCCAGCCGGGGCGGCCGCAATCCCCGCCCGCACCTCGTCGTCCTCTGTGGGACGATTCAGGGTGGCAAGCCGCGGGGTCCCGCTAGCACCTCGGGAGGGGACGGGCACCGTCGTGGTCAAGTTGGGTCACGTGGGCTAGACTCAGGGTCGATCGCCCGTGTGCTGCATTGTGCCGCGGGCACAGCTTGCGTGAACTCCGATCGGACCGTTGCGATCATGCCCGCGAACCTCACTCCCCAGTATCATAAAGCGGAGGAAGAGTATCGGCGCGCCACGACGCCGGATGAGGAGCTTCGTTGCCTGCAGAACATGTTGCGGGAGTTACCGAAGCACAAAGGGACGGACAAGCTGCAGGCGGAACTGAAACAGAAGATCAGTCGTGCTAAGCAGTCCGTGGAACAGGCGGCCAAGAGCGGGAGTAAAGGGCCAGGGTTAAAGATCCCGCGACAGGGAGCCGGCCGGGTGATCCTGTTGGGTGGGCCAAATGCGGGCAAGAGCCAGTTGCTTCGGTCGTTGACGCGGGCCACGCCGGAAGTTGCTCCGTACCCGTTCACGACGCATCAGCCGCTGCCGGGAATGATGCCGTTCGAAGACATCATGGTGCAGTTGATCGATACGCCGCCGGTGACGGCCGACGTATTCGACACCACCACTCAGGGACTGATCCGCGGGGCCGATCTGGTTCTGCTGCTTGTCGACCTCGCCAGCGACGATGGGATTGATGCAGTGCAGGCTGTCGTCGATAAGCTGAACGCGACCAAAACGCGCCTGGCGGCCGAGTCGTATCTGGACGAGGACGACGTAGGCCTGTCATTCACGCGCACCTTTCTGGTTCTCAACAAGACCGATGCTCCCGGCGCGGACGATCGCCGGGAGTTGCTGCATGAATTCTGTTCCTGGCCCTTTCCGGAGTACGGCATTTCGGCCGAGCATGGCACGGGCCTGGAGGAGTTGCGGACGGCGATCTATCGGGCGCTGGACGTGGTCCGGGTGTACACGAAGTTGCCCACCAAGAAGGAACCCGACTATGACAAGCCCTTTACCGTGCGGCGAGGCGGCACCTTATTCGACGTCGCCGAGCTGATACATCGCGATCTCGCGGCGAACCTGAAGTTTGCCCGGGTTTGGGGGACGGCGGTGCATCCGGGGACGGTGGTCAAGGCGGATTACGTCCTGAGCGACAAGGACGTCGTGGAACTGCATGCGTGAAATATGACGAACGACCGTCTGGCAGCGGCCTTCGAGGAGATGGGCGATATCCTCGAGTTCCAGGGGGCCAATCCGTTCCGCGTCAGGGCGTATCGGAATGCGGCGCGCACCTTGCGCGATTATCCGGAGTCCATTCCGGCGATTGTCGCGGAGGGAACACGGCCGCTCACCGATATTGAAGGGATCGGCAAGGACCTGGCCGACAAGATCACGACGCTGGTTCGCACCGGCGAGTTGCCGCCGTTGAACGAATTGCGGAGCCAGGTCCCCGAGTCGGTGCTGCACATCATGCGCATTCCCGGGATCGGCCCCAAGAAGGCCGCGGCGCTCCACCGCGAGCTTAAAGTTCAAACCCTCGAACAGCTCCGGGCCGCATGCGAGGCGGGCGCCGTCCGAGTGCTTAAGGGATTTGGTGCGAAGACGGAGGAACTGATTCTCAAAGGCATCCACATCGCGGCCACAGCTCAGCTGCGTCTGTACTGGTCCGATGCGGATCACGTCGCGGGGGCGCTACGCGCTTATCTGGGTAAGTGCGACGCCATTCAGCAGCTGGAGGTGGCGGGCAGCTATCGCCGCGGGCGGGAGACGGTCGGCGACCTGGATCTGCTGGTCGTCTCTCCCGAGCCGGATCGCGTGATGGATCACTTTGGACAGTTTCCCGAGCTGGCCACCGTCCTGGCCCGGGGCGAAACGAAGATGTCGATCCGCACGCATCGCGGGCTGCAGGTCGATCTGCGGGTCGTCGCGGCGGAGTCATTTGGAGCGGCGCTGCAGTATTTCACGGGGTCCAAAGACCACAACGTGATCTTGCGCGGGTTGGCGCGGCAACGCGGCTTGAAGATTAACGAGTACGGCGTCTTTCGGCTGGTCGAGGGTCGCGAGGAGTATGTGGCGGGGGCAACCGAAGAGGACGTCTACACGACGCTGGGACTTCCGTTATTTCCGCCCGAACTGCGGGAAGCTCGCCGCGAGTTTGAGTGGGCGGCCGCGGGAGCATTGCCAGAGTTGGTCGACGTGGGGGATTTGCGCGGCGATCTGCACATGCATACGCAGGCGTCAGACGGTCACGGCAGTCTCGAGGAAATGGCCGAGGCCGCGTTTGAACGGGGGCTCAAGTACATCGCCATCACAGACCATTCCCAGCGAGTGTCCATGGCTCGCGGATTGAATCCCGCGCGATTGCTCGAGCAATGGCGACAGATCGACGATCTGAATGAACGTCTCGCGGGCCGGATCCTCGTGCTCAAAGGCATTGAGTGCGACATTCTCGAAAAAGGAGGCATGGACCTGCCAGATGACGTGCTCGCCCAGGCGGACTGGGTCCTGGCGAGCGTACACTATGGGCAGAAACAGCCTCGCCAGCAGATTACGGATCGCATCCTGGGCGCGCTCGAGAATCCCTACGTCTCGGCAATTGCCCACCCGACTGGCCGGCTGATTAATCAGCGGGAACCGTACGACGTCGATCTGGACGCCGTGCTGGCGGCGGCAAAGCGGCACTGCAAGGTGCTCGAACTGAATGCCAACCCGGCCCGACTTGACCTGAATGACGTCCACTGCGCGGCCGCCAAGAGTCTCGGCGTCCCAATCGTCATTAACACGGACGCCCACAGCACCGATGGCCTCGATTGCCTGCGCTACGGGGTCATCCAGGCTCGACGCGGGGGTCTGACTCGGCACGACGTCGCCAATGCGCGGACCTGGCCCCAGCTGAAAAAGCTGCTGCGAGGACATGCCGCCGAGCGCCGGTAGCCCAGCTCTTGAATGCTACGGCGCCGCTGGAAACAATCGGTCCTTTTCCCTGTACGCACAGCTGAAAGTTCTTGCCATGAAAGCGATTGCCGTCTATCCAGGCCAACCCAACAGCGTGCACCTTGAAGAAGTGCCCAAGCCCTCGGTGCATGACATCGCCGAGGGGCATGGCGTGCTGGTTCGGGTGTTAAAGGTCGGAGTGGATGCTACCGATCGGGAGATCAACGACGCGCTGTACGGGAACGCGCCGCCGGGTTTCAAGTTTCTGGTGCTGGGGCACGAGTCGTTCGGCATCGTCGAGCAAGTGGGCCACAACGTGCGGAGCGTCAAACCGGGAGATTATGTGACGGCGACCGTCCGGCGTCCCGGCGGATCGATCTACGACAAGATCGGCACCTATGACATGACCAGCGAGGAGACCTACTACGAGCGGGGTATCAACCTGCTCCACGGATTTCTCACCGAGTATTACGTCGAGGCGGAGGACTACGTCGTCAAGGTCCCGCCGGGCCTGAAGCACCTGCACGTTCTGATGGAGCCGATGAGTTGCGCCGCGAAGGCCGTGCAGCAGGCCTATGAAGTCCAGCGACGTATGCGGGTATGGCGCCCCCGCATCGCCTACGTGCTCGGTGCAGGCCAGATTGGACTGCTCGCCACGCTCACACTGAAGCTGCGCGGCTTGGAGGTGTACACGTGCGCCCGTTCGAAGCCGCCGACGCGGAGTTCCGAAATCGTCCAGGGCATTGAGGCGAACTACATCAGCCTGTCCGAAACGCCCCTGGATGAACTGGCACGAAATGCCGGCAAGGCGGATTTGATCATTGACGCTACGGGTTCTAGCGAAGTGGCCTTCAATGCCATGCAGCATCTCGGACACAATGGGGTACTCGTGTGGACCAGCATCACCGGAGGCCACCGCGATATCGCCTTGCCCTCCAACAAAATCAACCTGGAATGGGTGCTGGGCAACAAACTGCTCCTCGGGTCTGTCAATGCGAACCGCGAACATTTCGAGGCGGGCATCCGCGATTTTGCCTTGGGTGAAGTCATGTTTCCGGGCGTCATCCAGCGCATTCTGACTCATCCGGTCGACGGGTTAGGCCAGTACGCGGAAATGATGCGGCTGCTGGTCGAAGAAAAGATGGCGCTCAAGGTCTTTGTGAACGTGGCGGAAGGCTGACCCGCCGGCTGGCTAGCGGCGACGGCGGCGCAGGTAGGTAAGTATGCGCTGTACCGCGTCCTGGCCGTAGAGCACGCTGCGGCGGAACCAGGAACTGGGCGGCGAGGCGGTGGGATCGGAGGTGAGAAACGCCTCGAGGGCGGCGGCCAGTTCGTCGGCTGAGGCGAAGCGTCGATCCGGCGACTTGGCCAGGCACCGCTGCACGATCGCGCTCAGCCGCACATCCACGTCGGAGCGGAGGGCCGTCACGGGGCGCGGCATGTCGTATTTCACCTTGTCCAATACGGAAACGGGATCATTGCCTCCGAATGGGGGCTGCCCTACCAGCATGGCATACAGAATGATCCCGATCGAGTAGATGTCGGTAGCAGGTCCGATCAGGTGGTTACGGCCGAGTGCCTGCTCGGGGGACATGAAGGGGAACGAGCCGATGACCATGCCGGAAGCGGTCAGACGGGCGGCGGCATCAAG
This sequence comes from Pirellulaceae bacterium, assembly GCA_050186685.1. Lineage (GTDB taxonomy): Bacteria > Planctomycetota > Planctomycetia > Pirellulales > Pirellulaceae > CAZFLF01. The sequence continues at coordinate 3,655 of JBFWYF010000170.1, read as the reverse complement.
GAGTTTGGCCAAGCCGAAATCCGTGATGCGGGCGCGGCCTTGTTCGTCGATCAGGACATTCGCGGGCTTCAAATCGCGATGCACGATACCCTGCCGGTGAGCACAACCCATGGCCTGCGCGATCTGACGGGCAATCTCGGCGGCTTGACGCGGAGCGAGCGGTCCATCTTCAAGTTTCTCGGCGAGCGAGCAGCCGGCGACGTAGGACATGGCATAGAACGGCCAGCCTTCGTGTTTGCCGGCGTCGAACACGCTGACGATGCCCGGATGATCGAGCTGGGCCGCGGCAGCTGCCTCGCGCTCGAACCGCTTGATCTCCTCTTCGCGCGGGGTGTGATCCGGTCGAATCAGCTTCAAGGCGACGATACGTCCCAGTCGTATCTGCCGCGCCTTGAATACAATCCCCATGCCACCCCGCCCGATCTCTTCCAGCAGTTCGTACCCTTCGATTTCGGGCAACGCTTCTTCGCGATTGCGGGATCGCAGCAGCGACACGGGGGGGCGGGGAATGCCCGCACGGGGGGCAGGGCGGCCAGCTCCGGCCGGACCTGCAAAGGCTTTCGTCTCGGCGGGATCATCCGGCTTGGTCCGTTTGCGGACGAGAGACATGGCGAGCGCCACCGATGGCCGGTCGTGAGGAAACCGGCGCTCAAACTCTTCCGCTGTCGTCTGCTCGCCCGATTCACCTCGCAATTCCGCCTCAACCACGATCAATTGAACGAGCAGCGAGCCGCGATCGCTGGTATCTGCGTCGCCCAAAAACTCTTCGATGGTCCGCGGCTGGCCGCAGCGCCAGGCGCTGCGGTATTGATCGCAGATTCGGTCGATCCGCTGATGCACTGCCATGATCGTCTCAGACCGGAGGAAGATCGCAGGATTGTACCATACCCGCGAGGTATGTCGAATCTCGGCTCATTGACGCCTTCGCGACCAGGCCGGTAGACTTTTCCGATTCGGCATCCTGCAACGTTCTGGAATAGTCCGCCGGGGCACGAGACGCCGAGAACGCAGGCGCACGTCGGTTCGGACCTGGCGCTGATTCTGCCGACAGATGATGAAAGACCGAATATGAACCACTCGTCAATCGAGCGACTTGCGATCGATACCATCCGCACGTTGTCCATGGACGCGGTGCAGCAGGCAAACAGTGGCCATCCGGGAACGCCTATGGCCCTTGCCCCAATCGCCTATGGCATTTGGAACCAGGCCTTGCGTTACGACCCGTCCCACCCGTGGTGGCCGGCGCGCGATCGCTTTGTGCTGTCCTGCGGCCATGCCTCGATGCTGCTCTACTCGATGCTCCATCTATGTGGTGTCGCGAAAACGGACGCGGCCGGGCAGCCACTCCCCGAACCGGCCATTTCGCTGGACGACATCCGCCGGTTCCGTCAGATCGGGAGCCCCTGCGCGGGACATCCCGAATACGGGGACGCGGCGGGTATTGAGACGACAACCGGGCCTTTGGGCCAGGGATTGGGCAACAGTGTCGGGATGGCCCTGGCCGGAAAGTGGCTCGCCGCCCGCTACGATCGCCCGGATTTTGCGCTGTTCGGCTTCCAGGTGTATACGATCTGCAGCGACGGCGACGTCATGGAAGGCATCGGTTGCGAAGCCGCCTCGCTCGCCGGCCATCTGCGACTCGACAATTTGTGCTGGATTTACGACGACAACCGCATCACGATCGAAGGCGAAACGGATCTCGCTTTCAGCGAAGACGTGGGGCGCCGTTTCGAGGGACTCGGATGGAACGTGGTCCGCATCGACGATGCGAACGATCTCTCCGCCCTCCAGGACGCGCTCGCTGCGTTCCGGGCCTGCCAGGACCGTCCGACGCTGATCATTGTCCGCAGCGTCATCGGATACGGATCACCCAACAAAGCGAACACGCATGGCGCTCATGGCGCGCCCCTGGGAGAGGAGGAAATCAAGCTCACCAAACAGGCGTACGGCTGGCCCACCGCTCCGGCGTTTCTGGTTCCCGATCAAGTCCGAACTCATTTTGCTGACGGGATCGGCCAGCGCGGCCAGCGTCTGCACGCCGAGTGGGAGCGTCGGTTCGCCGAATACGCCCAAGCTTTCCCGCGCGAGGCCACGGAACTCCGCGCCATGTGGCGGGGCGAACTACCCGAGGGCTGGGACCAGGACGTTCCCGTGTTTCCGGCCGACGCGAAAGGCATGGCTACGCGGATCAGCTCGGGTAAAGTACTGAACGCCCTGGGGGCCCGAATCCCCTGGTTGCTGGGTGGCTCCGCCGACTTGGCCCCCTCCACGATGACTTTGTTCACGGCCAAGGAAGCGGGAGACCTCTCGGGCCACCATCCCGGGGGGAGAAATCTCCATTTCGGCATCCGTGAACACGCCATGGCAGCGGCCTGCAACGGCATGGCGCTGTGTAAGCTGCGCCCGTTCGGGGCGACCTTTTTCGTGTTCACCGACTACATGCGCCCCTCCATGCGGCTCAGCGCCATCATGCACCAGCCGGTTATCTACGTGCTGACCCACGACTCGATCGGGCTCGGCGAAGACGGGCCGACCCACCAGCCGGTCGAGCACCTGACCGCCTGCCGGGCTATCCCTCGGCTGGTCGTGATTCGGCCCGGCGACGCCAACGAAGTCGCGGAAGCCTATCGGGTCGCTCTCCGCAGCCACGAACATCCCACCGCGCTCGTGCTCACCCGCCAGAATGTGCCCACGCTCGATCGCCAGCGCTACGCCTCCGCCGCCGGACTGGCTCAAGGCGCCTACGTCCTGATCGACGCCGAGGGGAAGAAACGACCCGACGTCATCCTGATCGGCACGGGCAGCGAACTTTCGCTCTGTGTCGAAGCTCACGCACAACTCTCCGCTTCCGGGGTTGCCGCCCGAGTTGTCAGCATGCCCAGCTGGGAGCTGTTCGACGCCCAGCCGGCCGAGTACCGAGCCGCCGTCCTGCCGCCCGACATCCGGGCTCGCGTCGCCGTGGAAGCGGGTCTCCGCCACGGCTGGGACAAGTACGTGGGCAGCGAAGGCCATTTCGTCGGCATGCGTTCGTACGGCGCCTCGGGTCCCTATCAGAAGCTCTACGAGCACTTCGGGATCACCACCGAGGCGGTCGTAGCCGCCGCCCGCACCGCCTTGGGCCCATGACCTGCGCGCACTCTGTTTTTTCCCGCGGCATTGGGAAATGCGCTCCCCGATTGTCTGCGAACACCCGCGACCTCCGCGTTTCATTTGCTGGCCGCTCACCGTCGTCGGGGTTGGCCGTTCAACTCGGTCGCACGCCCTGCCTACCTCCGAAATCCAAAAGTTTTTTGTCGTCGCAACTCGTTGTGATTTAGCAATTAACGACGCGACGGCGACCGACTTCCAAGATTTCGAACCCGGTTCTCGTCCGTTTTCTCGATGGTACTTACGGAGGGCAAGGTCGACATGACGGTGTCGGCCGCCTCCACCAGCTTGCGGATGTTCCCAGGACGCCTGGGGCATGCGGGTGGGGCAGAGCGCTCGGGAAGAGCGACCCGCATCCCCAGGCGCTTCTTTAGGTGCGACTAGCCCTCTCGCGAGGGGCTCCGACACCAAGGTACTGCGACGAAGGCACGTATCGTCGCCAACAATCGTCTGTCGTGGAATTCCGTGAAACCTGTGCCATTCGTCTAGGCGCGAAATAGAATCGCCT
>JBFWYF010000169.1:0-10565 GCA_050186685.1 Pirellulaceae bacterium | reverse complement strand
TCGCACGCCGCGGGCCGATAAGTCAGTGAGTAGTGACGTTCGCTAGAAAGGGGGCTGACCCGGGCGGACGCTTGCCGCAGGACGGGAGGGTGAGGAGAGAGGTGGGCGCAGAGCCGCCGGGGGACCGGTGGGCCACACTGGGGGAGGGCGCAGAGCCGCCAGGGGACCGGCGGGCCACACTGGGCAGGCCACACGGGGGGCCGTCACGGCGTGGCGACGACGACGTTGTCCCGCAGCACCTGGCCCGCGGCACCTTCCGTACGCACGTCCCGGCTCAGCACATTGTCCGTGAGCGTGTTGCTGCTGCCTCCTTGTACGACGATCGAGTCCGCAGGCTGGTCGGGCCGGTCGTTGCGGATCAGGCAGTCCGCAATCCGGCTGAGCGATACACTCTTGAGCAGCACCCCGGCCTGGTCGCAGTCGAGCACGGTGCACTGCGTGACATGCATGCGCCGGCAGTCTTCCAGCACCAAGCCGGCGGGCGCTTGCCACACCTGGCTGATGTGCAGTCCTGTGAGCGTGCAGTCCTGGCAGTTGCGAAACATCACGCCGTTCCTGGAATCGCGCGCGTTGCCGGAATTGTAACGCGGGTTGCGGTCCAGGTTATTCGCGCCCAGTACGACACTCGACGAGTCCTCGACGAGCAGGTCATGCTGGTATCCCTGCCAGAACGTGTTGCCGGTGATGGCCACACCGCGGCAACCGCGCAAATGGACATTGACCTGCACGTCGCTCAGCACGTTTCCCGTAATCGTGACGTTGCCTTCGCGGACGGGCTGGCCACCTCGCTCGGACTGGCTGCGGCCCAGGATGCGGATGTTCGCCGAGTCCGGGGAAGTCGGGTTGTGCTGGATCGTGCAGCCCGTGATGGCGACTTCGCCCGTGCCCGCGGCGCTGGTCGTGCAATCGATCAACACGTTGGCGGTGGCAGGTGCGTCGGCGGTCATATTGCTCTCGATGTCACAGCCGGTCACGTGCAGGTTGCGGACGTTACCGCCCCGCGACACGATCCCACCCCCGGCGTTGTAGCTGATGTGGCAGTTCGTGATGTTCGACTGATGGAGGTTGACGTTGTCGTAGTAGATGCCGACGCCCCGGTTCTCGTAGATATGGCTGTCGGCGATCAGCACGTTCCGGTTGTTCTCGCGGAGCAGGATTCCATGTCGCAGCTGGCGGAGGTGCACTCGGGTCACGGTCAGCTGCATGGTGCCGACGGCTTCGATTCCGTCCGCTTCCGGGTGATCGCCCACAATGGCGACTCCATCCACGATGGGCATGCGTTGCCGATCCCAGACGGCCGGCTGGTAGTTCTGGGGATCCGCCGATTTGAAATGGGTGCCGGCGAATTGAAAGGCGGGGCCCGGGCCGGCCATCACGACGCGCGCGACGCCGTGGCCGCTGAGCGACACGTAGCCCGTCTTGTCGAGATCGATGACGATCGTCTCGGTGATGCGGTAGACACCCTTGCTCAAGCGAATCTCTCCGACTCCGGCGTCGAGAGCGCGCCGGATGGCCGCCGTATCGTCCGCTTGACCGTCGCCCACCGCTCCGAAGCTGCGGACACTGCGTGAGGCTCCTTCTCCGGCAGCGCGCTGCGCGAGGACGTGAGGGGCAATCCAGCTCGAGATTACGAGGGCGAGGAATAGCGTGCGCATGGGAGTTCGATTCGATTCCGGGTGTGAGGCGTGGGAGTTGGCGGAGGATCTACATCGTCCGGCTGCGGCCGGATCGCGGCCCATTTGAAACCACGTCCGTCGGACCGGTCAAGCGAAGCAGTTTCCTCCGCGATCCAAAGGTTGACTGACACGGTCTGCGATTGGTCGGCGCCGAGCCAGTCGCAGACCGGCCGCTCGTAATACCGCGGCGCTGCAGGCGGCCGCCACTCCATTGCCCGCCAGGCCGAGCCATAGAACGGGGTCCTTCAAACCCAGGAAGCGAACGAGCAGGAGTACCATGCCACCGGCGACCAGCCACACGGCGCCCGGCAGGATCTTGGCCGAACACGTGCCGTCGGGAAGGCCCAGCACGATGCCCATCAGGTAAAGAGCCGTGGCCGCCAATAGTGCAAAGGAATGCCAGTCGTCGAACACCGATTCCCAGGGGAAGTTGGCCAGTTTCGCGACCGTCACCAAGATGGCCGTACCGGTCGTCCACGTCATCACCTGCCAAACGCTGAACTGCCAGCGGTTCGTCGCGGTTGTCGTTCCGCGAATGGTGACGCTCCAGCCCGCCAGGCTGGCCACCGCACACGCAGAGAGGGGAAACAGCAGGTACAGCATGACCCCGCCGAACCAGATCGCAATCCCTTCGGAGTACTCGGCGGCGGCACCCATCGCTGCGACGCTGCCCAACCAGACGATGCTGAGCAGCGCGCGGCGTATCCAGGGAATCCGCGCCCAGACCAGGAATCCCGCGATCAGCGAGACCTGACCCAGCCCCAGGCCCGGGAGGAGCGAGTCGCGGACCAGCGGGGACATCTGGGGATGGACGAGTGCGGTCAGGGCCGCGTTCAGCAGTAGCCAAGCCACGACCAGCAGGCCGACGAGCCAGCGGGCCACCAGGGGCGACCGCCCATTCCCCAACGACTGGTCCGGCGACGCGGGACCATCGGCTACGTCCGGTGCCGGATGCTGTGCCATCAATCCAGCTCTCCAAACCAGCCGCGCCGCGCACACCACTTAGCCGTTTCGATTACCGGGATGACCGTGGCCGCCAGAGCTGCCGTAAGCAGTACGTCGGTCAGGCCGATCGGCATGGTCCGAAACGGTGCATTGAGAAATGGGACGTACACCACCGCGGCCAGCAGGATCATTTCCCAGAAGATGGCGAGGTTCAACCAGCCGTTGCGAAACGGGCGCACCAGAATGCTGTGCCGATCCGACCGGAAGCTGTAGGCCTTGAAGAACTCGATCATCACCAGGGTGACGAAGGTGAGCGTCATGGCTTCGGTCTCGCTCCGTCCCGATTGCGTGGCCCAGTAGAACAGCCCGAGGTTGATGCAGGTGGACCAGAGCCCGCCGGCGAGCATCAGGCTGATGACAGGCCGCGTGAAGATGCCCGTATGCGGATTGCGCGGCCGATGCTGCATCAAGTCCGGCTCCGGCGGATCCACCGACAGGGCCAGCGCCGGCAAGCCGTCGGTGGCCAGGTTGACATACAGCAGTTGCACGGCACTCAACGGCGGCGGCAGCCCCAGTGCCGAGGCGCCGGCCATTAATCCGATCTCGCCGATGTTCGCCGAGAGCAGGTACATCAGGTACTTCTTGATGTTGCCGAAGATGCCGCGCCCCTCTTCGACGGCGGCGACAATCGAGGCGAAGTTGTCGTCGGTCAACGTCATGGCCGCGGCTTCTTTCGTGACGTCCGTGCCGGTGATGCCCATGGCAATTCCGATGGCGGCCTTCTTCAGTGCCGGAGCGTCGTTCACGCCGTCGCCCGTCATGGCGGCAATCTCGCCGCGGTCCTGCAGCGCCGTCACGACGCGCAGTTTGTGGGCGGGCGAGACTCGGGCGTAGACCTGAATGTCGCGAACCTGCTCGGCCAATTCCGTTTCGCTCATCCCGTCCAGCTCCTTGCCGGTGACAACCCGGTCGGACGTGAGCAAGCCGAGCTCCTGGGCCACGGCGCGGGCGGTCAGCGGGTGGTCGCCGGTGATCATGACGACGCGGATGCCTGCTTGCTTGCACGTTTCGATCGCGCTGCGGGCTTCGGGACGCGGTGGATCGATCATGCCGACAAGTCCCAGCAACGTCATGTCGCGCTCCGACTCTTCCAGCGAAACGCCGCGGCGCGTGGCGATGGCCAGAACACGATGAGCGGTGGCCGCCATGTCGCGCGCGGCCGACAGGATGGCTTCGCGCTGGTCCGCGTCCAGCTCCTCGTCACCCGTTTCCGACCGCCAGCGGGAACACGAGTCGAGGATGACTTCCGGAGCTCCCTTCGCATAGGCGACGGGACCTTCCGGTGTCTGGTGCAGCGTCGTCATGCGTTTCGACTCGGACGTGAACGGGACTTCGCCCGTCCGCGGCTGGTGGTCGTCCAGTTCATGTTTGTGCAGTCCGGCCTTGGCCGCGGCGACCACCAGAGCGCCTTCCGTCGGATCCCCTTGCACGTGCCAGCGTCCCGTTTCCCGATCGCGCGCGATGTGGCTGTCGGAGGCGAGGGTCCCTCCGCGCAGCAGTTCCAGGACCGGCTCGGGTGGGGAGACCTCGGTTCCCTCCACGGCAAATACACCCTGCGGCTCGTACCCCGCTCCCGAAATGTGGTACGTCTTGCCGGCCACAAACAGCTGCCGGGCAGTCATCTCGTCCTTCGTCAGCGTTCCCGTCTTGTCCGAGCAGATAAATGAAGTGCTCCCCAGCGTCTCGACGGCGGTCAGCCTGCGGACGAGCGCGTTCTTGCGCACCATGCGCTGCACACCAATGGCGAGCGAGATCGTGACGACGGCGGGCAACGCTTCTGGCACGACCGCTACGGCGAGTGCGATGCCGAAGATCAGCAACTCGCGCAGCTCCTGGCCGCGGAAAAGTCCCATGACGATGATCACCGCGACGATCACCAATGCGGCGCGGGTGAGTGCTTTTCCGACTTTGTCCAGGTTCTGCTGCAACGGTGTCTTGCCCGTCTCGACTTCCTGCAGCATGCGAGCCACCTTGCCGAATTCGGTGTCCATACCGGTGCTGGTGACCAGCGCGCGGCCGCGGCCGTAAGTGGCCGCCGTGCCCGCATAGACCATGCAGATCCGGTCGCCGACCGGCAGTTCCGGCTCGGGCAGCGGATCGACCTGCTTCTGCAGCGGGACCGACTCGCCGGTCAGCGCAGCTTCTTCCATCTGGAGGTTGACCGCCTCGGTGAGGCGGGCATCGGCGGGGGCCTTGTCGCCGGCGTGCAGGACGATCACATCTCCCGGCACGATGTCCCGCGCCGGCACCTTCATTTCTTCTCCGTCCCGGATCACGGTGGCGGTGGGGGCTGCCATTTCCCGGAGCGCCTCCATGCTGCGCTCGGCGCGATACTCCTGGACGAAACCCAGCAGTGCCGCAAATAGCACAATGACGCCGATCGCCACGGCTTCGATGCCGTGCCCCAGCGCGGCGGACATGGCGACTGCCACCAGCAGGATGATGATCAGGACGTTCTTGAACTGATCGAGCAGAATGGCCCAGGGCGAAATGTGGTGGCTCGACCGGATTTCGTTCGGTCCCACTTCGTTCAGTCGGCGCGTGGCCTCGGTGGACGACAGGCCACGCGGGTCGGATGCCAGCCGTTCGTAACAGGCCTCGACCGATAACGTGTGCCAGACAGGGGTGCGTTCGGCAGACTGGTTCATGACCACATCCTTATGAGTGAATCCGATCGGCCCCCGAGGTTCCAAAAAAAAACCTTCACCTCGAGAGGGCATTCTCGTGGTGAAGGTCTTGCATTCTGGGCGGTGTAGGCGCGGCCGGTTGAACCACGCCATCGACTCGCTAAGTGAACACCGGCTCGGGTCGAGCGGGTTGACGATGTTCACGCCGGCTCAGGTGGCCTTTGCTACTCCCCTTCAGGAGGCCATCGTACTGCGGCCGCGTGCGCCGGGCAAGCACGACGCGAATGCGGTCTCCGCGGGATGACTTGCGGCGATCCGATTCGTTATAGTGTTTCCAACGGACGCGGCAATCCGCAGGCGATCCCTTTCTGTTCACGGCGGAACGACCCCTTCCGGCTCATCTTGTTCTCATCCCGATGAGGCGGAGCGATCTGGCGGCGTTCTTCCGGCTATCGCGGAGCGCGCTGTTGTCCCTAACCGGAGGCACAATCCATGATTTCCGGCGAGACACTCCCGCAACTGTTCGGGGAAAGAGTGCAGCGCGACGGCCACCGGCCCGCGCTGTATGTGCGTGAGGCCGGCACCTACGAAGGTAGGACCTGGGACGAGCTGGGTGAACAGGCTCGCCGGCTGGCCGCCGGGCTTGTACGCTGCGGGGTCCAGCCCGGTGACCGCGTTGTTCAGTTCTCGGAGAACCGCTACGAGTGGATCGTCGTCGACATGGCGATTCTGTGGGCCCGGGCGGTCCACGTCCCGCTGCACGCGCCGCTCACCGGTCCCCAGGCTGCCTATCAAATCGCGGATAGCGGGGCCAAAGTCGTGTTCCTGTCGACGGCGGCGCAGGCTGAGAAGCTGCGGCAGCTCGATCCCGCCATTGCCGCTCAACTCCCTCGGGACCTGCACTACTTCACTTTCTCCCAGGCTCTGGCTCCGATTGGCGGGCAGCCGGTGCAACCGTGGGTCGAGCTATGGGAGGCCACGCCCGACGGCGAGAGCCGACAGGTGGTCCGCGCCGGAGTCCAGGCTACGCGGCCCGCCGATCTGGCCACGATCCTGTACACCTCCGGTACAACCGGAGAACCCAAAGGCGTGATGCTGACCCAGCAGAATCTGACCACGAACGCGTGCGCGACGGTCGAGCGGTTCGCGATGCGGGACGAGGACCGCCGGCTCTGCTTCCTGCCGCTCAGCCACATCTTTGCGCGTTTGGCCGACCTGTATACCTGGTGTCTCGCCGGATACGAGATGGCCTTGGCCGAGTCACGGGAAACGGTGTTAGACGACTGCCGGGACTACCGCCCGACCTTGTTGAATGGCGTGCCGTATTTCTACGACCGCACGCGGCGGCTGGTCATCGAACGCGGCGAGGAGGACCATCCGGACGGATTGCGACGTGCCCTGGGAGGTGCGATCCGCGCCTGCAATTCGGGGGGCGCCCCACTTCCCGACCACGTCTTTGATTTCTATTGGCAGCGGCACGTGCCGCTGCTGCAGGGGTATGGGCTGACCGAGACCTCGCCCGTGATTGCCCTCTCGACTCCCGAGCATTACCGCCGCGGTTCCTCGGGCCGCCCGATTCGGGGCGTCGAGGTGCGGATTGCGGAAGATGGCGAAATCCAGACGCGCGGCCCCCACGTGATGATCGGCTACTATCACAAGCCGGCCGCCACAGCCGAAGTCCTGCGGGACGGCTGGTTCTCCACCGGCGACCTCGGGCGACTGGACGAGGACGGCTATCTGTTCATTACGGGTCGCAAGAAGGAACTGCTGATCACGTCCGGCGGTAAGAAAGTCGCCGCGGTCTATCTGGAGTCCCTCTTGACCGAAGACCCGCTGATCCTGCAGGCCGTGGTCGTCGGCGACGGGCGCGACTACCTGGTTGCCTTGATCGTCCCGAACCCCGATCTATTACGACAGGAGATTATGACGCGCGGGATCGCCGTCACGTCGCGCGAGGAGGCGCTCAGCCATCCGCAGGTGCTGGAGTTGTTCGAGCGGCGGATCCACCACCGGCTCCGTAGCGTATCGTATTACGAACAGATCCGGCGATTCCGATTGATGAATCGAGGATTTACGATCGAAAGCGGCGAACTGACGCCCAAGCTCAGCTTGCGCAGGAAGCAGATCGAGGCGAATTGCTGCGATTTGATCGAGGCGATGTACCAGAAGGAAGGTGCGCCGTTCCCGGACCAGCCGGCTGCAAACCCCGTGGCAAGCGCGTAGGATGGATGCGGCTGCGGATTGCAAGACAGAAGCCTTAAGGAGCCGAGATGACAAAGCCCACCCCGGAACTGGAGTCCCAGATCCCCGAAGGTGCCTCGTTTGCGGAAACCGCCCTGACCCTCGGCGGCAAGAGTCAGGAAGAGGCTCGTCGCACGGGAGCCATCGACAAAGCGGACGATCAGGTCGAACAGTTGTTCCGGCCCCAGTATCAGACGGTCCACAGTCCCGTCCATCGTGCCGTGTGGGAGCGGAGCCTGCCGGTGGAACTGTTTGCGAGTCCGCCTGAGACAACACCACCGGACGTGCTGCGAGCCATGGATCAAGCCGTGGATATCGTCAAACGGCACCGGCAGGGTGGCACGTTGATGAATGCGGAGCACAAGATCGACGACCGCGTGTTGCGCGATCTCGGTGGCGCCGGTTACTGGGGATTGCTGGTCGACCGCGAGTACGGCGGTTTGGCGGCGCCGTTCCGCAGTTTCGCGCCGTTCCTGACGCGGATGGCCACGATCGATCCCACCGTGGCGGGGCTCGCGTCCGTGCACGGCTGTATCGGCGCGGTGGATCCGGTCCGCACGTTCGGGACGGACGAACAGAAGCAGCGATTCCTGCCGAAGCTCGCCAGTGGCGAGCGCTTGTCGGCATTTGCGCTGACGGAACCTTGTGCCGGCTCCGATCTGACGGCCCTGCGGACCCGTGCTGTCCTGGACGGGGACGACTACGTCGTGAACGGCGAAAAGCTGTTCATCACCAACGTAGTTCCCGGCCGGACGATCGGTCTTGTGTGCCTGATCGACGACGCGCCGGCCGTGCTCGTGTGCGACTTGCCGGACCAGGAGAACGAGCACTTTCAGCTCCGCAAGTATGGCCTGTACGCGCTGAAGCACACGTTCAATCGAGGCATCGTCTTCCGCGACTTTCGCGTCCCGGCCCGGAATCTGCTGCAGCCCCAGCGGGGCAACGGGCTGACCATTGCGTACCACGGATTGAACCTCGGGCGTATCGCCCTGTGTGCCAACGCCGCGGGGACGATGCGCTTGATGCTGGCCAGCATGATTCCTTGGGCTCGCTTTCGCCGCACGTATGGGGAACCGATTGCGCAGCGCGAACTTGTCCGCCGCCGTCTGGGCCGGCTGGCCGGCATGATCGTGGGATGCGACGCGCTCGTGGCGTGGTGCTCCAGTCTGATCGATCAGGGGTACCGGGGCGAAATGGAGTGCATCATCGCCAAGATCTTCGGCAGTGAATGCCAGAAGGAGGCGGCGATCGAACTCTACATGAAGACACATGGGGGCCGCGCGTTCCTGCACGGCCACATGTTCGGCGATAACGTGCACGAGTATCTGGCGCCGTGCATTTATGAAGGCGAAGGAGAAATGCTGGGGATGGCATTCTTCAAGTCGCTGGTCAAGCATCATGGCACGGAGTACTTCGAGCCGATTGGTAAGGCGCTGGTCGCGGCGGGCATTCGCAAGCCCAATCCGCTCAATCCTCTGCATCTCTGGAAGTTGCGGGGAGCCATGGTTCCGTATGGGAAATGGATGATCGGCCAGTACCTGGCCGCGGGGCCGAGTCCGACGCTGCCCCCGATGCCGGCCGCACTGCGCGGGCATGCCGAGTTCGCTGCCCATAAGCTGAAACGATGTCCCCTCGAGATCAGCGGGACGATGCGCAAACACCAGCTGAAGCTGGCCGATCGGCAGTGCCGCATGTCCGAACTTTCCGCGCGGATCCAGCTGCTCGTCGTCATGCTTTGTACAAGTCTCTACGCGGCGCGGCAGGACGAGGAAATCGTGCGACTGGCCGCGGATGTGTTATGTCAGGACCTGGCCCGACAGTGGACCGGGCGGCGTCCCTCCGACCGATATTTGCGGGCCGTTACCAGCTTGGGAGAGGCCGTGGCGGAAGGGCAGTTCCGTTCCATCACCCATCTCCACCCGGACGAAATCCTCATGCCCTATCCGCCCGGTTCCTCGTAGCCTGTCGAGGAATACGGGCCGAGCGGGTTTCCTCACCGGCCTGCACCGAGTTGCCCCCACCACGGAACGATGACTAGAAGATGCGGGGGCCGCTTGGTAGACTGAGTTTGGTCGCGCCACGCTGCGCTGCTTCGTCGCACCGAGCCTGTGTTGTCCGTTCGTCCAGGAATGCAGCATGGCACAACCGCTCTCATCATTGACGTCGTCTTCGCCCGTTACGCCGGGCGTGGTGCGCGGGATGGTGGTGCGCTGCTTGCTGGCCTTGGTCATTCTGACCACCGTAGCTATTGGGGGATACGTACTGGACCGCCGTCAGACGCGGCTCGTGCGGGACCAGGTGGAACTCCTCGCGCAGGACGGTCGCGAGCGGATGCTGGCGAACCGCGTGGAGTCACTGCTGCGAGAGGACGCCCTGTTGGCACTCGTCATGCTGACCGTCACCTTGTCCGTGATTGGCTTCACAGGGCTGGCCGTGTTCCGACCGATGATTCGCGAGGTCCGTTTGGAGACGGAAAACTATGTTGCGGCCAACCAAGCGCTCGACCAGCGCGCAGCGGAGCTGGCGGCGACTCTCGAGGAACTGGAAAAGGAACGCGACGAGCGTCGCCTGCAATTGCAGGAAATGGCCGGCATGATGCATGACTTGGAAGAGGAACGCGGCAAGCTCGAACGCGAGATCCAGGCTCGGCAGGTGGTGCAGGAGGCGTTGGAAGCGTCGGAGCAGCGGTCGTTCGCCATAATCGAATCGGCCCCGATTGCCATGATGGTGACGAACGGCAGCGGTCAAATAGTGATGACCAACGTCCGCGCCGAGGAACTGTTCGGATACGATCGCGAAGAGATCCTGGGCCAGGCAGTCGAGACGGTGCTCGTCCAGCGTTCCGGCCGCTCCGAGGCGAACGCGGCATCGCGCCGAGCCGGTGCCCCGGCCGAACCGGCCGCCGACGCGGGATTGTACGGCGTCGCGAAGGACGGACGGCTTTTTCCCGTCGATGTCGGCACCAATCCGCTGGAGATGGAGGAAGGGGACTATCTGCTCAGCGCAATTGTTGACA
>JBFWYF010000168.1:0-10566 GCA_050186685.1 Pirellulaceae bacterium | reverse complement strand
CGCCGCATGCAGTGCGGCAACAGCCTGCACAACTTGGCGCTGGCGATGCACAATTACGCCGACGTGCACAAGCGGTTCCCCTTTGCGTCGGTGTGCACGACGCAGAACACGTGTCACGGGGTTACGACCAGCACATTCGGGTCGTTTCGCGACACGGCTGCCTGCGTCTGGGGCACGACCTGGACCATTTCGTTGATGCCGTTCATCGAACAGTCGACGTTGTTTGATAAGTGGGATTCGACGCGCGGGTATGGGGTCAACGCCAACCAGGCGCTCGTCACCTCGACAGCGCTCCCGATCATGAAGTGCCCGAGCGACGTGAAAGCAAACGCCGCCAACATCACGGGTGTGGTGGCAGCCAGCTTTGACAAAGGAAACTATGGCCTGAACATGGGCGGTGGCAGCGCCAACGAGAACGGCAATTCGGGTAACCGCGCCGGACCGGAGGACGTGCCGACCTGGACCGTCGCCACGTATGGCCGTGCCTCGAAGAATCGCGGCCTATCCTCGGGCCGCGACGGCGCGATCGGTCCGGTGAACCTGCCAACGAGCGTGGGCATCGAGGACATCCTCGATGGTACCTCGAACACGTTCATGCTGGGCGAAATGATCAAGAACAACAACGTCAACGACTGCCGCGGTTGCTGGGGCAAAGCGTTCGGCGCGGTGGTCAGCGCCTACACGCTGGGCAATCCCGAGGTCAACGGCCTGAATGGCGTCGCGACGCCGAACGTGCCGGCGGTCGGGATTTACGTCGACCGACCTACGCACTGCTCCAACGTCGCGGGGGATCCGCAACTGGCTTGCTCCAGCGCAGCGGGCGACGGCTTGGGCGGCAATGCGCTGCGCAGCCGGCATCCGGGTGGCGTGCAGGTAGCTTTCTGCGACGGCCGCGTGACGTTCATCAGCAACACCGTGAATAAGGCGACCTACCGAGCCTTGTTCACGATCGCCGGCGGCGAGGCGGCCACAGACTACTGATAAGAGTTTTTCCCCGCCGATCCAGGGACAAATGACGCGTTGTCACCCGTCCACCCGGCAGGCGGCGGGTGACGCGGTGAGCGGTTTTCTCTGGATGGGCGATTTTCTCTGTCGGGTTTCCGCAGAAAAAACTAGTCGGGCGGCGATTCATCTGCTACAAGTCAAGTCTTCCTGGGGCGAGGATCCGTGGCGGTCCGCACGAACCGCAGTGTCCTCGCTTCTTTCATTTTTCGACCTGACCATTCAGGAGTCCTATCGTATGCGCACATCGGTGCACTGGAACCACCTTCTCGCGGCCGTAGTTGGCTGTGTGCTTTTTGTCGGCTGCGGAGGCGATGACCCGATGGCCGCCCGACCAGACATTGCCGCCATCAGCATGGAAGAACATTACGGCGCGTCCGTCAAATCCATGATCTACGAATTTCGCGCGAAAGTACGCAAACGCGGCGCCACGGCGGTAAACCAGGAACTGCCGCTACTGCTGGAAAACCTGGAAGGGTATGAGCAGCAACCGCTTGGCGATCATGCCGCGACATATAAGGAGATCGTCGAGAAGCTGAAGGCCATGTCGGGCGCAACGAGCAAAGACGCCGCAGTCAAGGCAGCCAACGAGGTTGGTACCCTGGCGGACAAACTGCCCGGCAAAGCCAACGACAATCCCGTCGTCGAATAAGCCATCACGGGCACCAGAACGACCACACCGCAGGCATCGGTTGGACGTTTGCGCGGACAGTTCTTTTCTTTTCTTTCATCCTCACTCCGTAGGAGGCGCCCCATGCGCTGCAAGAATCGCGGTTTCACGCTAGTCGAGTTGTTAGTGGTCATTGCCATCATCGGCATCCTCGTGTCCCTGCTGCTGCCCGCGGTCCAGGCCGCGCGCGAAGCAGCTCGCCGCATGAGTTGCGGCAACAGTCTGCACAACCTGGCCTTGGCGATGCACAATTATCACGATGTACACAAACGGTTCCCGTTCCATGCGACATGTGCGGCGGGTCCGGACGTGCCGGGCACGGGCACGACGTGTCGAGCCACTGGGCTGGGTGTGCGTCGCGGCCATGCCAGCACGTGGGTCATCGCCATTTTGCCGTTCATCGAACAGAGCACGCTCTACGACAAGTTCGATCAGACTCGTCCGGTCGAAGACGCCGCGGTCGTGAATCTTAACCGGACGATCACCGGCGCCTCGCTGGCTATCTTCAAGTGCACCAGCGACGTAAAAGCAAACCCCATGGTCGACGCGGACGGGGTCGCCGGCACGTTCGACAAGGGGAATTATGCCCTGAACCTGGGTGGCGGCACGGCCACGGAGAACGGCGGCAATGGCGCCGGCCCGGAACAATCACCCGCGTGGGCCACCGCCGCACCGCCGGCTGGCTACGGCCGCATCTCGCGAAATCGCGGATTCTCGCATCATCGCGATGGAGCCAATCGGCAACTGCCCAGCACGATTGGTATCGAAGATATTCAGGACGGCACGTCGAACACCGTGATGCTCGGCGAAATCCTCAAGAAGAACTCGAACGTCGACAGCCGCGGGGCCTGGGGTAAGGTGTTTAGCTGTATCATCAGCGCCTACACACGCGGGCTACCCGACGTCGACGGAGTAAACGGCATAGCCACGCCCAATGTCCCCGCTGTAGGTGTCTTCCAGGACTGCCCGGCCCATTGCGACAATGGCGGTACCGCGGGAGATCCCCAGCTGGCCTGCGCCGACTGCGGCGACGATACCCGGGGTGGCATGGTGATGCGCAGCCGTCATCCCGGTGGCGTGCAGGCCGCGTTCGCGGATGGCCGGGTGACGTTCCTGAGCAACACGATCGACAAGCTGACGTACCGCGGCTTGATGACAGTTCAGGGCGGCGAGTCGCTGACGAACTACTGATTCCGCACTCGATTTCGGCAGCTCCGCCGGGAACGGCGCGTCGTTCGCCCTGCGCACGGCGTCCGTTCCAGGCGGTGGCCCGCCTTCTTCACGGTTCCTACTCTACTCCGTGCCTCTGCGCCTCCGCGTGGGACCATCTTCCCGGATGCCATCTTGCATCCATGGAGCTTGCGCAGATTGCCGTACCACCGGGCGGGCAAAAACGATTAGAATACGCGCGCAATGTGTCGCGGAGTCGTCTGAAGTCGTATCCGAGAGAACGGAGTCTATGTCCACTACCTTGCTTCCTACCCCGGTTCGTGCCATGCCCAGCCCCGTGTCGTCGATCCAGGTCTACAACACGCTGACCAAACGCAAGGAACCCTTCACGACCGTGCGACCAGGTAAGGTGGGCATCTATCTGTGCGGGCCCACCGTGTACAAGGAAGCTCACATCGGCCACCTGGTGGGACCGGTGATTTTCGATGCCATCAAGCGATACCTCACGTACTGCGGCTACGAGGTCACGTGGGTCGTCAACATCACAGATGTCGACGACAAGCTGATCCAGCAGCAGCACGAGCGCGGCATTTCGATGGCGGAGATCGCCGCGGAGATGACGACCGATTATATCCATAACCTGCAGGCACTCGGCGTCGACCAGATCGACCTCATGCCGCGCGCTACGGAACATATGGACGGCATCATCCAGTTCACCCGCGCGCTGATCGACAAAGGTTTCGCCTACGAGGCCGATGGAGACGTCTTTTTCGACGTCGCGAAGAACCCGGGCTACGGCAAGCTGAGCAATCGATCCGCGGACGATCAGCAAGGCGAAGGTGGTTCGGCGGCGTCCAAGAAGCGTTCGCCCGGCGACTTTGCCCTGTGGAAAGCGGCCAAACCGGGCGAGCCGGCGTGGGACAGCCCGTGGGGAAAAGGGCGGCCGGGATGGCACATCGAGTGTTCGGCGATGAGCCGTGCGTTGCTGGGCGAGACCTTCGATATCCATGGCGGGGGACTCGACCTGGTCTTTCCTCACCATGAGAACGAACTCTGCCAGAGCGAATGCGCCCACGGCAAGCCGATGGTGCGGTACTGGCTGCACAACGGACTACTCCGCAAAGGCGAAGCTGGCAAGATCGGGGGCAGGTCGGATCGCGACGCCGCCTCGGCGGCCGAAGCCCCGGCGGATGCTGGCGGCAAATTGAGCCGCTCGAAGGGGGCGGGCGGGCTGGCCGACGTGATCGCCAAACAGGGCGGCGACCGGATCCGCTTCCTGCTGCTGCGGACCCATTACCGCAGTACGGTCGTGTATAGCGACGAAGGATTTGCCGAAGCCGCCGCGGCCATGGAGACGTTCTACCGATACTTCGACCGCTTCCAGGAGATCGCTCGGCAACGATTCTATAACCTGCCGGCTCCCACGCGCCGAGCGGACGGCGACCGTGAATCCGGTTCCGAGCCGCTGCTCCAAGCGGTCCTGCGGGGGCGAGCGGCCTTTCTCGCGAAGATGGACGACGACTTCAACACGGGGGGCGCCGTCGCCGACTTGTTCGAAATCGTTCGCGAGCTGAACAAGTACTGCGACCAGAACCAGCTGGACGATCTCAAGTCTTCGCCGGATGCAGCGGCGGTCTATCACGACGCCCGCGTGCGGTTGCTCGTGCGCGCCACACGGATCCTGCGGGAGCTGACCGCCCTGCTCGGCTTGTTCCGCGCGCCTCCGATGAGCCGCGGGGGCGGCGACGGCCATACCCCGAAGCTGATGGAGCTGCTGATCGCGCTGCGGAAAGAGCTGCGCGCGAAAAAGGACTTTGCGATGGCCGATCGCATTCGCAATGGGCTGACCGAGATCGGCATCACGCTCGAAGATCGCAAGGACGGCACCATCTGGCGCGGGTGAGAACGTGCCGTAGCGGAACGGGGCTGCAGGTGAACTCGCCGTAGCGGAACTCGCAAGAGTTCCGACTTGCCCTAGTGCCGCGAATCGGAAGTCTGGCGACTTCCGCTACAGGAATCCGGTCAGCACTGCGGATCGGAAGTCTGGCGACTTCGGCTACAGGAATCCGGCCAGCGCGCCGTATAACCGGTCGTACACGCCCGTGTAGGCATGATCGGCACCGGCCACCACGGCAGTCTCAACCCGCTGACCGTCCCGCCGAGCGTCCACGACCGCCTCGTGCATCCCAGCAAACGCAATCCCACCCGAGCTCAACTCGAGTTCGCCATACGTCGCGAGCAGCGGGCACGTCAGCCGATCGATAAAGCGGAGAATGTTGTACCGCTCGTCCGGACCATATTTGTCGAGATATCCCGCCGCCGTCATCCAGACCGCCGCAGGAAACTTGGACAGAATCAACATCTCGGGCTGTCCGCGCTGGAGCTGCTCGCGGGCCGCGGTCACGGATTCGAAGAACCGAGGCTGCGCGTCGCTGTTCATGAACGCCGCATACGACAGCCGGGGTGCCGAGCACGCGACAACTCCGCTCACCGCCGGATGCGGATCATAAGCCTGCGAATAGATCGCCTTGATGGCACCCAGGCTGTGTCCGAGCAGCACAATGTGCCGGGCGCCCCGCTCCACCAGCCATTCGACCCAGGCCCGCACGTCGAACCGGCACTGATCCACAATCTCGTACGCGGCACCTTGAAACTGAGTGCCGGACTTGCCCCAGGCCACGCAGACCGAATCGTGCCCGCGCGTATTGACGCGCAGACAACTCGTCCCCTGTGGGACGAGCTCGTTCACCAGATAATCGAACAGATTGCCGGCGTAAAAATTCCCGGCCACCCCATGCAGGAACAGGCAAGCATCGACACCGGACGGGTGAGTGGTCCCGGCCGGCGCCGCGTACCAAGCTCCATCAAGCCGGCACTGGTCCGACGTGGTAACGCGTACAAGTTCAGCCAACATGGACCACGAACCGAACCTTAGTTCGAGGCGGCGCTCAACTGCGACAAGACCTGCAAAACGCCGTTCAAATGAGCGAGACGTGGCCCAAACCGGTCGACGAATTCATTCAACATGAATTCGCCGTCCGTCAGGCACTCCTCGTTCTCGATGACTTCATCCGTCAGATTACGGAGGAACTGAGTCTGCACGCGACTCAGCGTCTCGGCGGCCGTCCGGCAGCACTTCGCCAAATCCGGATTCGCCTCTTTCCATTGCCCCAGTTCGCTCTGACGCTGCTTCTGCATCGCCGTGTGCTGCTGGATCAGTTCCTCGAGCAATTGGTTCGAGCGAGCCTGCATCTGCACCACTTGTCGCAGCAGCGCAATCATGACCGCCGAGGGGTCGTACTGCACGTTTGCGGGCTGGGCCGCCGGTTCAGCCGACACGTCGATGCGGAAAACGGGAGGGAAACCCTGGGGATCCTGTGACATCAAGATGGCTCCTTCGTGGTTAGTCCCCAGTATAAACGAGTTCCTTGGGCTGTCGAGTATTTTGGTCCGAACCAGCGATCGTCATTCAAGACGTCGCGATCCTGCATCCGATCCAATCCGAAGAAGCCACATCCTTCGCTCCAGACTAAGGGAACGATTCTGCATGAGTGCTAGCGGCGCTAAGAGCATGCCGACTTTCAGTTTTCTGACCGTGATCGAGAACGACGAATGGGGAATGACGGGGGGATTGCTGGTCCTGAACGCGTCTGGTCGACCGCTCGAGTTTCACTGCACCGCGCCGCTGAAACCGAACCGAGCTCAAGAGATCCTGTACGGTCCCACGCTGCGGCCCTTCTTGTACGGCGAGCAGATTGGCCAGACGCTGCTCGGCAAAGCCAAGAGCGACATGCTGTTTGTCTGTACGGACGTGGAGCCCGCACTTTGCGTGCGTGACCTGGTTGATTACCCGGTAGCCCTGATGTTCGGCTTGCCGGGGAAGGACGCGGGCGATTCCGGAGAGCGGTCCACGGCGTCGCCAACTGCCTCGACGGACGGAGCGGGCGATGGTCGTCTCGTCGAGTTCGCGCTGGGCGGCCGCACGGCCGCCGTGTTGGCACATCATGCCGGCGACAAAGAGACAATCCTGGAACGCTGGAAACCACACGCCGAACACGTCGATTTGCACGAACCCTTCGGGCGCATTCGCGAGGCGTTGGCCGAGGCCCAGCGAGGAGCAACGAAGTGACGGCTTCCTCAGCTTCGACGAGCGATTCGGCGGCTGTCCTGCCTGGGCCGGCCACGGGACTATCGAACGTCTCAGAATCAACTCCAATGACGCCGGCGGAGCTATCCGGCAGGTCGCGGGTTGGCTGCGATGCGGCGGGGCGCCTGGTACCCGAGATGTACGCGACGGGCTGGAATGCCCTACTTGCGCGGCCCCAGCGCGTGGATGTCCTGGCCATGGAGTTTGGCATGGAACGACCCCGCACGTTGTCGTTGCGGATGCGCCCCGTGCCACTCAAGGTGAGCAGCTTTACGTTTCCGGAAGCGCCGTCGTGGTTTTACGAAAAATCGGCACCGAAGGAGTCGAGGCCCGTCCCCCTCGCAACCGAGTCGCCGGCGGCCGACCGGCCGACACGCATTACTCCTCCCTCGGATATCATCAAGCTGGAAGACCGGCTGTACTACCTGTTGCAGCCGCCGCTGGAGGCGATTCTCGCTTCCAGCGAAGTGAACATGCCTTTCGAACCGTTCCCGTATCAGTATCAGGGAGTCGCGTTCTTGTATCCGCGCGTGGCGGCAGTGCTCGCCGATGAGATGGGGTTGGGGAAAACGATGCAGGCGATCACGACGGTCCGCCTGCTGTTGCGCGCGGGCGAGATGCGCACCGTGCTGCTGATTTGCCCCAAGCCGCTCGTGAGCAATTGGCGGCGCGAGTTTAACGTTTGGGCCCCCGAAATACCGATCTGCATTATCGAGGGGGAACAGACCAAACGTCACTGGCAGTGGCGCGAGCTGTCGTCCCCTGTCAAGATCGCTAATTACGAAGTGCTGATGCGCGACCGCGACGTGGTGCTCGCGGGCGACACGCACTTCGATCTGGTCGTGCTGGACGAAGCCCAGCGGATTAAGAACCGGTCCAGCACGACCAGTGAGATCTGTCGCGCGATTTCTCGTTCGCGCAGCTGGGCGCTGACCGGAACGCCGGTCGAGAACAGTACCGAAGATCTGGTCGGTATCTTCGAGTTCTTGTCACCCGGGTATCTCCATTCGGGAATGACTGCCCGTCGCATGTCTCAGGCTGCTGGCGACTACATCCTGCGCCGTACCAAGGACATGGTGTTGAAGGACATGCCGCCGAAAATGTTTCGCGACGCCGAGATCGATCTGTCGCCCGAACAGTGGCTCACCTACAAGATGGCCGAAGACGAAGGCGTCATCCGGCTCGAGCACCTGGGCGAGGAACTGACCATCCAGCACGTGTTCGAGCTCGTCCTGCGGCTGAAACAGATCTGCAATTTCGATCCCGTCACCGGCGCGAGCAGCAAACTCGAACGGCTCGAAGCCGACCTGGAAGAAGTGGCGGCCAGCGGACAAAAAGCTATCGTCTTCAGCCAATGGGTTGAATCCCTCGACCGGCTGCGCGAACGGCTGCATCGGTTCGGTGTGGTCGAATACCATGGCCGGGTGCCGTCCAACCAGCGCGATCGTGTGCTGGCGCGGTTCAAGGAAGATCCGTCCATCCATGTCATCCTGATGAGCTATGGAGCCGGGGCAGTCGGATTGAACCTCCAATTCTGCCGGTACGTGTTCCTGTACGACCGCTGGTGGAACCCTGCCATCGAAGACCAGGCCATCAATCGCGCCCACCGCATCGGCTGCGCCGGGTCCGTCACCGTTACCCGCATGCTCACCATGGGCACGATCGAGGAGCGGATCAACCACGTGCTCGAAGAGAAACGGCAACTGTTTGCCGCCATCATTGACCAGTCGGACACACCAAAGCAGCTCGGTCTGACCCATGACGAGATTTTTGGGCTGTTCAATCTGCGCACGCCCAAGAGCGGCGGCAAAAAGGTAGCCTGATCGCGCCGTTTGGACTAAGGTTCTGTCAGAAAACCGCATCGCCCCTCCTGGCCCTCGCCCGGAGTAGCGGGAGAGGGGACTCGGGGACCGCTTCGCGGTCAGCCATTTGGGTTTCGGATCGAGCCGAGTATCTTGTCGGCTCGTCCTGTGATGTGTCGCCGAGGTACGCGAGGGTTCCCCATGGGCAGCCGCGCTGTCGTTGTGTCGTTGGTACTGGTTGGCTGGTTTGCGCATTCAATCCGCGGCGACGAGACGTTTCGCGCCGGCACGGCCGAGATCGATATCACACCGTCGTCACCGATGCCGATGTGGGGCTACGGCGCGAGACACCAGCTGCTGGCGACCGGCGTTCGCGATGCGCTGTTGGCGAAGGCCGTGGTGATCGAGGCCGGCGGTACTCGGCTGGGGCTCGTCGGCCTCGACCTGGGCAGGTCGCTGGGCGAACCGCATCTGGCGCGCATCCGCGCCGCCATCCGCGATCAAGCCGGTGTCGAATGGCTGGTGTTGTCGGGATCGCACACCCATCACGGCCCGGTGCTGGAGTTGAAGGACGCGCCAGGCAAGGGACAGGGAACATACGACGCCGCGGTTCGCTTCGTGCCCGAGTTGGAACGGCGGGTGATTGAGGTCATTGTTCAGGCCGCGTCGCGGCTCCAGCCGGCACGGTGGGGATGGTCGTCGTCGCCGGTCGATTTCAATCGCAACCGCCACGCCCGCGTCGAGCCGAAACCACGCGATCCGGAACTCACCGTCATCCGGCTGGACGATCTGCAGGGGCAGCCGCTTGCGGTCCTCGTGAACTTCTCGGCCCATCCGACCCTGCTGGACGCAGTCGACTTGAGATGGTCAGCGGACTACCCGGGAGCGATGCGACGCCATGTCGAGCAAGTTCTCGGAGCGAGCTGCGTGTTCCTGCAAGGGGCCGCTGGCGACCTGAGCCCGCAGACGGCCAGCGAGGATCATCTGGGGCCGGACGACCCGCGTTGGGCCGACCTCGTGCTGGACGCAGATCAGGCAGCGGCCATCCAGGCGGCGTGGAAGTTTTCCGATGCGGACCTGCCGCAGCGGCAGCGAAACATCCAGGCGGCGGAGTTTCGCATGGAGTCATTCGGGCGACGCCTGGGTGGCGAAGTCGTGCGGCTTGCCCGTCAGTGCACCCCGCACACTCCCGAGCGGCCATCGGTGCGAGGCAAGTACCAGACGTTTGACTTCGGCTCACGCGTCAATTTCCACAATCCGGCTCTTCGCGTCCTATTTGGATTTGCGTTTTTCCCCGAGTTGGCCGCCGCCGCTGCGGCCGACTTTCCCGACAACCGGGTTCCGGCTCAGCTCACGACGGTGCTGATCAACGACGAACTGGCGCTCGTCGGGGGCTCGGGCGAGTTCTTCTGCAGCCATGCCCTCCGCTTGAAGGAACGCTCTTATGCGGTGAAAACCCTGTTCGTGGGCTACTGCAACGGGCACCACATGTATTTCCCGACGATCGAGGCGGTGTCGCAGGGTGGGTACGGAGCCGATCCCGAGGTCTCCTGGGTCGAGGTGGGCGCGGGCGAGCAGATGATGAATCAGGCGCTGATCGACCTCTTTTCGTGGCTGGGCAAGATCGGCCGCAGTGCTTTCGCACCCTGAGCCGTTTCTCGCCGACAGTAGTCCGCCGGTCCCCGGCGGCTCTGCGTCCTCCGTCATCCCTGGCTCCGGGGGCTCCGCCAGTGTCCGAAGTGGCTGGTGTGGCACTGGCTCCGCCAGTGTCTTCA
>JBFWYF010000167.1:0-10566 GCA_050186685.1 Pirellulaceae bacterium | reverse complement strand
GTACTGGAACAGGCTCCGATCGAAGGGAATACGTCTCGCCCACCCCGCATGAACCAGATACAGCTCCACACGATCTGTGAACTGATACCCACGGTGGAAGCACTCGAGGGCAAAGGGAGCGGCCATCCGCTTCCAGATCGCTCGCTCGTGCTCAAATGCAATCAATCGGTACTGGTCGTAATTCAATCGGCGGAGGGCGTCGGGCAACGGATCATCGGGTTGAAAGGCTTGGGCGGCTCGTCGCTCGGCGTCGGCCCGCAGTTTCTCGAAACTCCAAGGCGTCGCTTCGACGGCGCGCACCTGGTTAATCGCAACGCCACTAGCCACCACCAATACAAATGACCACGACAGAACAACTCGAAGTGGCAGCCACCCGCGCACGGCATCCCCCGTCTTGTGAAATACGCCGCTGCGCCGCTCAATCTCTCGTCCAAGGGCTGAGAGGGCCAGACGTTCAAATTGACCCAACGCAGGGGAACAATTCTCTTGCATGTCCGCGATCTACCGTTACGATCCGTTGCCCGAGGCGCCTGTGCGGTTCCAGTCGGTGCCCATGAAAAGCAGCTCGCCCGAAAATTGCACGATATCTACTGGAATTTGCCCAACCGCCTGAGATGTCTGGGCACCGGAAGACGCTCGGCGAGCGGCCACCGTGCTCCGAGGGCGCAGGGTCGGATCGCAGTTGTCATGCCAATAACTGAGTGGCGGCTCACCCTGCGAGGCAAGCGCAGCAGCGGCCATGAGTTGC
Organism: Pirellulaceae bacterium; assembly: GCA_050186685.1. GTDB lineage: Bacteria > Planctomycetota > Planctomycetia > Pirellulales > Pirellulaceae > CAZFLF01. Next base: position 9,818 of record JBFWYF010000167.1, on the reverse strand, counting down.
GCTGCGGCGGGGTCGATCCCGCGAGGATGTGTCTGTCATGGCCGCTGGACGACCAGAATGATTCCCGCTTTGTCGGCAATTACTCGGGACTTTTTCCCGGGGCCCCTCACGATCCCTCACGATCGTGGCCTGGCGGGTGATAGGGGTAGGGAAGGGGCATTGAGTTGCCCCTCCCCTCCGAGGTGTGGCACTGGCTCCGCCGGCTCCGCCACTGTCCTCAGCTACAAGTGGTTGACCCAACGGGAGGGGGAAGCACTGGCGAAGCCAGTGCCACACCCGCAGAGGTCGCGGATGGTCGCCGAGGAACGCAGATCCTCCCTCTCCTTCTGCGCGATCTGCGTACTCCGCATTTTGCTCCCCCGCAGCACGAGGCAAGCTAGGCGCATTCTTGCCACGCAGGACATGAAGAGCACGAAGTCGATTCATTCTGGGCCAGCGGGTTGCATGCCGTCATTTTTCCCAGTTCGCGGATGATGCAGGTCGAACGAGATGCCAACCTCTGCCGCTTCGACTATGCGACTCCGTTCGTACGGGGATACTGGCGCATCGGATGGATCGCCGTAACAAACCGCCCCGCGCGATCCTTCGTGCTCTTCGTGTCCTTCGTGGTGCTCCGCTCCAGCGCCGACTCGCGTTGCAGGTTCCTCCGCCTCTCCCCCTTTCGTGACAATTCCCGGAGGGGGCCGTCTCCGCAGCTACGCGGCAGACTGCCCCCGCGTGGCCTTCCGCGGCTGCGGAGGCACGTGGCTTCGAAGCCGTTCCACTTCCGCCTGAAGTTGGAAGATGCGTTTCTCGGCCCGGTAGAGAAGCAACCCTTGAAAGTTCCGGACCGACGTGAGCTCGCGCCGCAGCCGTTCGACGAGCTGGGCACTTTCGATATGGGACAGCGCGTCGCGAAGTCCGGGTTCGCTATCTGGCTGAGCGGCCGCATGTCGCAGTGCTGCCTCGGCCTTCCGGCGCGCGGCAGCCTCCAGCTGCAGTCGCTGCAACAGGCGCTGGATCTCTTGCTGTCCTTCCAAGGGCAATGGAGACATCGACGGGGACCGCCATCGCGTGTATTCCGCCGCGTGCTGAACACGTGATTGTCTCAGCTCCTCCGCCAGTTCATTCCGCTGCGCAGTGGCCGCCAATCGTTCCTGCGACAGCTGTTCGGCCCGGCGAGCTTCGGCCTCGCCCCTGGCAAGTGCAGCGGCCAGCTGTTCCGCCGCAGCCGATCGGCTTTCGGTCAGTAACTCGTTCTCGCGGCGTGCCGCCGCCAACTCCGTTGATAGCCTGGCAGCGGCGGTAACTTCGCGTTCGAGCTCGTCGCGCAGATGCTCGCGCTGGGCCGAAGATTCCTCGTTCAGATGCCGCAGCGTGCTGGCTAGTCCCTCTTTTTCCCGATGTGCGACCGCCAGCTCGGATGCCGCCTTTGCTGCCGCGTCTTGTTCCCGCGCGACCTGCTGCAGGAATTGCGCGCGCTCCGCGGCAAGTTGGTCACGAGTCTGCTGGAGCTGACGCGCCAAGTCGTCGTAGTCCGCACGGGCACCGGCAAGGTCCATCCTGGCCTGGTCGGCGGCCAGCTTCTCCCGCTCCACGAGTTGTCCGAGAAGAGTCACCTCCGCAGCGGACCGTTCGCGCAGGCAGTGCAGCTCTACGGATGTAGCTGACAATTGCTGCGACAGATCTTCAGCGCGGCAGGCTTCGGCCTCGCCCCTGGCAAGCGCGGCGGCCAGCTGTTCCGCGGTGGCAGATCGGCTTACCGACAGCAACTCGTTCTCCCGGAGTGCCGCCGTCAGCTCCGTTGACAACCGCGCGGCGGCGGAGACTTCGCCTTCCAACTTTCCGCACAGACGCTCACGCTCCGCCGACCACTCCTCGCGAGCGTGCTGCAGCGCATTGGCCAGCCCCTCGTTCTCGCGGAGCGCTGCCGCGAGCTCGGACGCAGTTCTCTCCGCCGCGCCCCGTTCGCGCCCGATCTGCTGTTGGAGCTGGTTGCACTCCGCAGCGAACTGCTCGCGCACGCAGTGCAACTCCGCGGATGCGGCCAACAATTGCTGCGACAGCTGTTCGGCCCGGCGAGCTTCGGCCTCGCCCCTGGCAAGTGCAGCGGCCAGCTGTTCCGCCGCAGCCGATCGGCTTTCGGTCAGTAACTCGTTCTCGCGGCGTGCCGCCGCCAACTCCGTTGATAGCCTGGCAGCGGCGGTAACTTCGCGTTCGAGCTCGTCGCGCAGATGCTCGCGCTGGGCCGAAGATTCCTCGTTCAGATGCCGCAGCGTGCTGGCTAGTCCCTCTTTTTCCCGATGTGCGACCGCCAGCTCGGATGCCGCCTTTGCTGCCGCGTCTTGTTCCCGCGCGACCTGCTGCAGGAATTGCGCGCGCTCCGCGGCAAGTTGGTCACGAGTCTGCTGGAGCTGACGCGCCAAGTCGTCGTAGTCCGCACGGGCACCGGCAAGGTCCATCCTGGCCTGGTCGGCGGCCAGCTTCTCCCGCTCCACGAGTTGTCCGAGAAGAGTCACCTCCGCAGCGGACCGTTCGCGCAGGCAGTGCAGCTCTACGGATGTAGCTGACAATTGCTGCGACAGATCTTCAGCGCGGCAGGCTTCGGCCTCGCCCCTGGCAAGCGCGGCGGCCAGCTGTTCCGCGGTGGCAGATCGGCTTACCGACAGCAACTCGTTCTCCCGGAGTGCCGCCGTCAGCTCCGTTGACAACCGCGCGGCGGCGGAGACTTCGCCTTCCAACTTTCCGCACAGACGCTCACGCTCCGCCGACCACTCCTCGCGAGCGTGCTGCAGCGCATTGGCCAGCCCCTCGTTCTCGCGGAGCGCTGCCGCGAGCTCGGACGCAGTTCTCTCCGCCGCGCCCCGTTCGCGCCCGATCTGCTGCTGGAGCTGGTTGCACTCCGCAGCGAACTGCTCGCGCACGCAGTGCAACTCCGCGGATGCGGCCAACAATTGCTGCGACAGCTGTTCGGCCCGGCAGGCTTCGGCCTCGCCCGTGGCAAGCGCGGTGGCCAGCTGTTCCGCGGTGGCAGATCGGCTTACCGACAGCAACTCGTTCTCCCGGAGTGCCGCCGTCAGCTCCGTTGATAGCCTGGCTGCGGCAGTAACTTCGCGGTCGAGCTCGTCGCGCAGGTGCTCGCGCTGGGCTGAGGATTCCTCGTTCAGACGCCGCAACGTGCTGGCCAGCCCCTCGTTCTCCCGATGCGCGACCGCCAGCTCGGATGCCGCCTTTGCTGCCGCGTCTTGTTCCCGCGCGACCTGCTGCAGGAATTGCGCGCGCTCCGCGGCAAGTTGGTCACGAGTCTGCTGGAGCTGACGCGCCACGTCGTCGTAATCCGCACGGGCACCGGCAAGGTCCATCCTGGCCTGGTCGGCGGCCAGCTTCTCCCGCTCCACGAGTTGTCCGAGAAGAGTCACCTCCGCAGCGGACCGTTCGCGCAGGCAGTGCAGCTCGGCGGATGTGGCTGACAATTGCTGCGACAGATCTTCAGCGCGGCAGGCTTCGGCCTCGCTCCTGGCAAGTGCGGCGGCCAGTTGTTCCGCGGCGGCAGATCGGCTTGCCGACAGCAACTCGTTCTCCCGGAGTGCCGTCGTTAGCTCCGTTGACAACCGCACGGCGGCGGAGACTTCGCCTTCCAACTCCCCGCGCAGACGATCGCGCTCCGCCGACCACTCCTCGCGAGCACACTGCAGCGCATTGGCCAACCCCTCGTTCTCGCGGAGCGCTGCCGCGAGCTCGGACGCAGTTCTCTCCGCCGCGCCACGTTCGCGCCCGATCTGCTGTTGGAGCAGCTCACGCTCCACGGCGGATTGTTCGCGCATCTGCTGAAGCTGTCGCGCCACGTCGTCGCGCTCCAAACGAGCGGCGGCAAGGTCCGAGGCGGCCTGATTGGCGGCCAGATTACCGCGTTCCACATGTTGTCCAAGGCGGGCAATCTCCCCCTGAAGCTGCTCACATGCCGCAGCACCCTGCTCCTGACTTCGCTGCAGTTCGATCTCCAGCTCGCGGTGCCGGACCTCCAGCTGCTGAACTCGGTCGAGAGCATCGGTATGCTGAGCGCGCAGCGCCCGTAGCGCGTCGTTCCACTGAGCTGCCTGGAACGAGTGCGCCTCGGCCCGGGAGGTCAACGCCGCCACCTCCCGATCCCTCGCCTCCACCTGAACGGCCAGTTCGCCGGACCGCTGTTCGGCATTGGCGAGCTGTTGCTGCGATACGTGCAGCTCATCCGCGAGCTGATTCGCGCGCCTCACGGCAGCTTCGCAGGCGAACTGTGCCGCCTCCAGTTGCTCGCGCGTGGCGGCTTCCTCTTGCCGGAGCAAATCCAGCTTTTCCGGTGCGGTGGGGAGTACGGAGAAGGTCTCGGATGCCCGTCCGGGTAATGACGATACCCGCGACCCGGCGTGCGATCCGTCGGGACATGACGAGGTGACAGAGCCCCGCGCCGGTTTAGAAGCGGAGCGCTGCGGCTGCACTTCGGTCACGCGATCATCTGCCGCCCACCACATGAGCCGTCCCTCGTGATGGATTCATCGTCCCGGAACGGTCCCTGGAAGAAATGATTTCGAGACCTCGCGAGGCGGATTCCGATCACCCCACCCACAGGTGGACACCAAGGCAGTAAGTTGGCGAGTATCGGCAAGCCGCGCAGCGGCAAATCGATCCGGTTCCAGGCGGCGGCTACTGGATCGATAGCGACGCCAGCAGGGGCGACCAACAATCGACCGGCGACCCTCGGCTACCTACACGACTGCCGGCACCACGAAGGGTGGTCGCTCAGGCCGCGTCAGCAACACGTTCGCCTCGGGGTCGTCCGGGAAGGACTCGGTGGCGTTGTCAAAATGCACTGTGCGATCCACGCGGTAGGCAATGTTCGCCAAGTGGCACAGAGCCGCCGACATATGTCCTTCCTGGATCTCGGCAGTGAGTTCCGTCGGCTTTCGGGAGTGACACGCGGAGAGCCAGTTGCGGAAGTGCGGCTGATCGGAAATGGGGCTTCCTTCGGTAAAGGCCGAAGGCCCTTCCTCGCGTTTGCTCCCGAGGAATGTGCGATAGCTCGAATAGTCCGGAAAGATCATCGTTCCTTTGGAACCCAGGAAGATGGCCCCTACAGGGAAGTCCTTTTGGACGAAGGGATATTGGTCCCGAAACCCGGCTTCGGCATTCGTGTACCAGTCGCGAACTTCAAACTCGATGAACTTTCCGTCCGGCCATTTCAAGGAGGCGGTTTGCACGCCGGGAGTTTGAGCGCTGCTCTGGTGCACCTTGGCCTGCATGTAGTTGGTGCCCATGGAGGAAATGGTCGCGGGGTGGGAGTCGAGCTTCAGGCCCCAGCGCAATATGTCGAACTGATGAACGCCCTGATTACCGATTTCTCCATTTCCATAGTCCCACACCCAGTGCCAGCGACGCAGCATGAAGTCGCTGAATTCATTCACGCGGGCCGGGCCGCACCACTTGTTCCAGTCGAGACCTGCCGGAACCGGACGTGGTTCATGTCGTCCCAGATTACCGCGTACCTTGTAAGCGATTCCACGAGCGAGATAAACGTCTCCAATGATGCCCTCGTGCAGTTTCTGGATTCCTTCGACGATGTTCGGCGAGGAGCGGCACTGCGTACCATGCTGGACGATCCGCTGATACTTGCGTGCCGCCTCGACCATCTTGCGGCCTTCAAAAATATTGTGGGATCCGGGTTTCTCGACATAGACGTCCTTGCCGGCCTGACACCCCCAAATGACGTTCAGTGCGTGCCAGTGATTGGGAGTCGCAAACGTGACGGCATCGACGGATCGGTCATCGAATACTTGCCGCATGTCGTCGTAACCGGTCAACCGATGCCCGGCCCGGTCGCTCCACGTGCGTAAGGCGAGGTGCAGCTTGCTCTGGTCGCAGTCGCAGACGCCGGCGAGTTCCACGCCGACCCTCCCCTCCTGTTCGAGCTCGACAAGGCTTTGGGCATGGGCGGCCGACCGCCCCCCCATGCCGACCACGACCACGCGGATACGACTATTCAGATTGCGGGCACGCAGGAAAGCCGGAGCCGCCAAAGTGGAGGCAGTCACGGCCAGTGACGATTTGAGAAAACGACGACGGTTGGTGTGAATCATGCATTCGACTCCTAGATGAACCATGGTCGACTGAACGTGGGAGTGCGACAAAATGCCCTTGTCGCTTGACATCTTCCTATGGCTTGCCGCCGCCGGTTCCCGGGGCCGCGACGGTCGCGGCTCGACGTGGCGCCGTCAGTGGCCAATTTGGCCTCACCGTTTTCCTACGCCAGCGCCCGCACGACGACGCGGTTGCCGCTGATCTCGATAATCCGCACCACCTGCCCTCGGTCAATGAACGTGCCATCCGATACAACATCCAGGTAATGGTCGCCAAAACGTACCTTGCCGGCGGGGCGCAGGGGCGAGTCCGCCACGCCTTCCGCGCCGAGCGTCAGACCGGAAGAGCCTGCTACTCGGGCCGACGACGGGCTACCACTTGTCGGCTCCCCACGCGGTTCGGCGATCCCCGGGGCCGGCAGTTCGAGGACGAGCATCCTCGCCACAGGAATCGCCCCGAGGTAACGGCTGAGCACCATCGCCGATACCACGAACACCAGCAGCGACGACATGACAATACCGACCTGAGTAAGCGTCGTATCCAGTTCGCGTGTGGTATGTGGCACCAGAAACGTCTGTCCCGCCATGATAAGACTGGCTACCAACATCAGCACGCCGCTGATCCCGGCGACACCAAAGCCGGGGATGACAAACAGCTCCATGCCGATAAAGACCAGCCCGGCCAGGAACAAGATCAGTTCCAACCACCCGGCCGTGCCGCCGAGAAACCTGCTCCAGAAAAACAGCGCCAAACACAGTCCGGCCACCATGCCGCCGAGGAACGTCCCTGGCATCGAGAACTCGAAATACAGACCTACCAGCCCCACGACGATCAGTAGCCCGGTGAGGACCGGAGTATTGAGCAGGACGACTGCCGTGTCGAGCGCCGTGTGCTCGAGCACGATGAGTTCCTGGCTCTCGAGGCCGTACAGTTTCTTGAGCTCGGCGCGATCCGCCGCCAAAGCTTGAGCAAAGCGGACGTCGACCGCCTCCTGACCGTCCATCGTCAGAAAGTGCTTCTCGCGCGAGCCGAACACCGGCCGGACCTTCTGCCACTGATCGCGATCTTGGGCAGCCTCCAGCTCTTGGTCCGACATATACGCTTCCTGGCGCGTCTCCCCGTGGCGAACCAGATAGACAGTCATATTCATGTCGCACATGGCTTCGGCGAGCGCCGGCGAGCGGCCCTTGGCCTTCGCCAGCACGCGCAGTCGCGAAGCCAGATAGCTGCGTGCTTTCTCCTCGACGTATCGGAACGCGCCCTTCTCGTCCAGGAAGATCTCCCCGGCATCACCTAGATGCGCATGGGGCGCCATGACGATATCGTCGCACCCCAGCGACATCACCGCGGCACCGCTGATCGCCTCGTCCGGCACGAATGCGACGGTCCGCGCCCAATCAATCTGGCGTAACCGGTCGGCCAGATTGAGACTGGAATCCACCCATCCACCCGGACTGTCGATCTCGACAATCAGCAGATCGGGATGGCGCTCGCGGGCCGTGGCCAGGCGTCGATAAAAGCTTTGCTCGGACAAGGGAGTGATCTCTCCCTCGAACCGGATGAGGACCGCCCGGCGATACTTCGGTACTTCCTCCCGCACCTCCTCCGCAGCCGCCACGCAGGCCATACAGCTGCACGCCACCAGCCAGGCGGTCCGCCCTGCCCGCGCCAGCCAAGGGGAGTTCCGCGCGCTGAACGATGGAGCTGTCATGTCGCCGCCGTATCCTGAGATAAACAGATCGCCGGGACACCGCGCGCCCCGGCCGGGAGTCCCAAGTGATCCTAAGGGGGCTTTCTCCGACGGTCAATCGCCGCCGGGTGGGCGGTGGGCTGCCCACTCCTCGGCGCCTAGAACGAGTATTCGGCGTTGGGCTCGGCAATAATCAGTTTGGGGAGGCCCAATTGCTTCAGCTCGCATACGACGTTCTCGTAATGCGCGGGCTTGATATGGATCGTGATGACGGTCATTTCCTTGCCGAGCTTCCGGTACTCGTCGAGCAGCATTCGCGGAGTCAGATGCTTTGACTGCTCGGCGAGCCAGGCCAGGGCGTTGGGAAATGCGGATTCGACAAAGACCGCCTGTAGATTCGCTTGCTGTCGCGCCCGCTCCCAGACCCGTTCGGTGGGCCCGGTGTCGCTGACCAGGGCAATGGCACTGCGGTGGTCCTCGATCAGAAAGCCGAAGCACGGGATGACGTGGTCGAGTTCAATCGGCGTGATCGTCAGTCCTTCCAGGACGATCGGCTGATCGGGCTGCAAGGGAATGAATCTGACAAACGGCGATTCGTCCTTGGACAGCCGGGACAAGTCCGGCCACACGCGGTCGTTGAACAGGCTCTGCTGCAGGGACTGCAGGACGTGGTCACTGCCATAGATACGGGGACAGGTGGGGCCCACCTCGTAGACATTGTCGAGGTATTGTGGCAGCGAGCAGATGTGGTCCATGTGAACGTGGGACAGCACGACGTGCTGGATGCGACGCTGCTGCGACAGCGAGCTGAAACCGAGTGCCCCGGCGTCGAAAGCGATGCGATCATTGAGCACGTACGTGGCGCCGTACTGGTACCGCTCCTGATCGACCGACGACGAGACGACTTTGATTTTCATGACACCCCTTTAAAGTCCGCCCGGGCCGCCCGGCAGACGTGACCGCCTTGCCCCTCAAGCCCCCTGTTCCGCGACGGCACCGTGGACTCGCGGCCGCTGGCACGTTACGTTGCAGCGCTTCCGTGCCGAGAGTATAGCCGGAGATTCACCCGGAGGAGGAGTCCTATGCGGCAGGCAACTCACTGTTCGTCGACGATCGGCACGGTGGTGGCGGTCGTCATGCTGATGGTCGGTCCGGGCCCCCGTTTCTTAACTGCCCAAGAACGCGGTGCGGCGCTGGCCGGCGACCGGCGGGCGGCCCCCTATCCGCTGGCCGAATTCTGCACTCCTCCGCCCGAATGGTCAGGGCAGTTGGGCAGCTACTCATCGCCGCTCCGATTCGCCGATGGCCGGCCGGTCGCGGCGGCGGATTGGCCGCAGCGGCGCGACGAGATTATGGCCATGTGGCACCGGCGGCTGGGCGCTTGGCCCCCGCTGCTGGAGAAGCCCGCCGTGTCGGTGCTCGACACCACCACGCGGGAAGGTGCCACGCAGTATCATCTGCGTATTCAGGTTTCGCCGCGCGACGATTTCACGGATGCATACCTGCTGATACCGGCCGGGTCCGGGCCTTTTCCTGCGGTCCTGGTCACTTTTTACGAGCCCCTCACGAGCATCGGCCTGGGCAAACGCGGCCAGGGGACACACGATTACGGCTGGCAACTGGTCAAGCGCGGATTCGTGACTCTGTCGATCGGCACGCCGGGTCCCCAGGGCTCGCTTGATCAGGATACGCGGGAACTCTTGATCGGTGCCGGCAAGCGTACCGGTCTCCAGCCGCTGACGTTTCTCGCCTATGTCGCCGCCAACTGCCACACGGTATTGGCGCAGCGCGCAGAGGTCGATGCGAAGCGTATCGGCGTGATTGGGCTGTCCTACGGTGGAAAATGGTCCATGTTCGCGTCGTGCCTGTACGACAAATTCGCTTGTGCCGTGTGGTCCGATCCGGGCGTCGTCTTCAATGAACGCAACGCCAACGTCAATTACTGGGAGCCGTGGTATTTGGGCTACGTTCCCGACATGCAGCGAATGCCTGGCATTCCATCGGACACCAATCCCCGGACGGGCCTCTACCGCCAGAT
>JBFWYF010000166.1:0-10615 GCA_050186685.1 Pirellulaceae bacterium | reverse complement strand
CACCACGGCTCGCACAACATCTGCTCGCGCGCGGTGAGGAACGCGAATCACGAGCTGGTGGGCTGAGCGGCGCCGAACAGGGCCGGATGCTCGACCGCGTGGCCCGGGCCTTTCGTGCTGCCGAAAGCCGCCAGGGTGTGGTCAAGCTGCGCCTCCACCCTCCCGAACTCGGCACGCTGCGCATTGAGCTGCGTGTCGAGCAGGGAACGCTTACCGCTCGGCTCGAGGCCGAATCCAGTACTGCGCAATCGCTGCTCCTTGAACACGCCCAGCAACTTCGCGACCGGCTCGCCGAACAAGGCGTCCGCGTTGATCGTTTCGACGTGGACCTGCTCAACCAGCGCTCGTCCCACGATACCGGATCGTTCGACCAGCGCCCTTCATCCGACGGTTCGGCCGCCCGCTCCGCGCCCCGTTCACCTTCATCGAACGCTCCCGCCGCGACCGAAACTCGCGGCTCCGCACCACTTGTTCCCGCGCCCGGTCAACTTAATGTCATCGTCTAGGAAGGATGTTCGCATGTCTCGCATTTCAGGAAGCGAAGTGACGGTCGATCACACCACAGGACAGACGCTTTCCGGGGGACTGGGCGATGTCGAAGCGGAGAAGTTCCTCGAACTGCTGCTAGCCGAGCTGCAGAACCAGGACCCGCTGAACCCGATGGACAACGCCCAGATGCTGCAGCAGATCAGCCAGATCCGCGAGATCACCGCCACCAGCCAGCTTACCGAGACGCTGTCGGCTGTGCTGTTAGGCCAGAATGTTACCACGGCGAGCGGCTTGATCGGCAGGCAGATCAGCGGTTTAGACGATGATGCGAAAAACGTCGAAGGTATCGTGGACCGCGTGACGATTGAGAAGGACGATGCCGAAGACTCTCAACCGGAGATCCGGGTGCACGTGGGAGAGGCGACGCTGAAGCTCGAGAACATCCGGACCATCCTGAGTGCGGAGGAGGCGAGCGGCGTGTAGGGAGGCCGACACAGGGAGGGATACCATGGGATTAGCGTCCGCGTTATCGACGGCGCTGACGGGTCTGACCGCCGCGGAAACTCAGATCGATGTGATTGGCAACAACCTGGCCAATTCACAGACCGTGGGGTTCAAGGAATCGAATCTCGCTTTCACGACGCAGTTTCTACAGACGCTCAGCCTCGGTTCTTCACCGACGGGCAATAGCGGTGGCACGAACCCGCGCCAGACCGGTCTGGGCACCCAGGTGGCCGAGATTTCTCCGAACTTCACGCAAGGGACAATTCAGGCAAGCTCGTCGCCGTCCGACGTGGCTGTGCAGGGACAGGGGTTTTTCATCGTCCAGGGTACATCCGGCGAGCCGTTGTATACGCGGTCGGGGGTCTTCAAGACCAACTCGCAGAACGAGCTGGTGACGGTGACCGGTAACCGCTTGATGGGCTACTCGGTAGACGACGAGTTCGAGTTGCAGACGAACCAACTGGTGCCGCTGACGATTCCGCTGGGATCGTTGCGCGTAGCTCAGGCAACGGAGAACGTCTATCTGGAAGGCATCTTACCGCCGACGGGCGATGTGGCGGACACGGCGGAGGTGATCGACAGCGTCATTCTGGGTGATTCGATCTATCCGCGACCGGATGCCGCGGCGTTGACGAGCATTGCGGCGACGCCTTCGATCCTCGGGCTGGCCCCGACGTCGTCGGGAGCGGGAGGCTCGCTGGCGGCAGGCACTTATCAATATCGGTTTGCATTCGTGGATATATCGGGGCAAGAGTCGACTCCCTCGCCCGAAGTCGCGGTCACGGTGAACCCGGGCGACAACCGGGTCACCTTTGGCACGATGCCTGCGGCTCCGACGAATCCAAATTACACGCAGCTGCGCATTTATCGCTCGTTCAACGGCGGGACGTATGATGCGCTGGACACCGTGGCGGTTGGAACGGCGGCCTACGTGGACGATGGCAGTTTGGCTACGGGCGGTACGCTCGATAGTACGGTGCTGAACGCCACATACAACTATCTGATCACGTTCCGGCAGAGTGCGTCCGGTGGTGTGGAGACGCGCCCGTCGCCATTGAGCGTACCGATCAACGTGGTGAACGGGCGGGTGTTGCTCGAACAGCTCCCCCAGCCGGATGATCCTGTGGCGTACGACAAGATCCGGATTTATCGCAATACGGGGAACGAATCCGACGTGTTCTTTCTCGCGGCGGAAGTGGATGCCGGGACGACGGTGTTCACCGACGGCATGAGCGACGTGGAACTGGTCACGCAAGCCGAACTGGACAAAGACGGCCCGAAGATCTCAGGCAACACCCTGCTGACGAACGTCGTTCGACGCGACGAGCTGGACTACAGTCGCATCTTTAGTGAAGGCACGATGACACTGACGGCGCGCAAAGGGGGCCGGCAGCTCGAGACGCAGACGCTGGTCATCGACAGTTCCACGACGGTCCAGAATCTGATTGATTTCATGGAAGATTCGACGGGCGTCCAGACGGCGGCCAACGACGAGGACATTCCGCCGTCGGTAAACCGCATCGAGGGGGAATCCGGAACGTTGAATCCAGGAGGAAGCATCACGGGCGACGGCCGGATCCGCATTGTGTCGAACAATGGGACGGGAAACGCCCTGCGAATCGGGCTATCGGCCTTCGTCAACACGTCGACAACGGGGGACGTGACGACTCCGAACCTCGGCTTCACTTCATCACAGGAAGCGCTGGGGCAGAGCGCGGTAACGGACTTCATCGTCTACGATTCACTCGGTATCCCGATCAACGTGCGCCTGACCGCCGTGGAGGAGTCGCGCACCGATACGACGACAACCTATCGGTGGTTTGCGGATTCGTCGGATAACGAACCGGCGAGCGGCATCGATCTGTCGGTCGGCACGGGCGTGATCACGTTTGACGGGCAGGGGAACTTCATAACGGCCTCCAGCTCGGTGGTCGCCATTGACCGACGCACGGTCGCGTCGGCGTCGCCACTGGCTTTCGATCTGCATTTCGATTCGATCAGCGGGCTGGCATCGGATAGCGCGACGTTGGCTGCCTCTCGCCAGGATGGATCGGAAGCCGGCACGTTGTCGAGTTACACGATTGGCGAAGACGGGATCGTGCGGGGCGCCTTCAGCAACGGTGTCGCGCGTACCTTGGGGCAGATTCGGCTGGTCCGCTTTGCCAACCCCGCGGGGCTCGAGCAGCGAGGTCAGAACATCTTCTCCACGGGGGCCAACTCTGGTCTGCCGGTCGAGGGAAATCCTGGTGAAAACGGCATCGGGACACTTGTGGCCGGTGCGGTCGAGTTGTCCAACACCGACATCGGCGGCAACCTGATCAAGCTGGTGCTCGCCACCACCCAGTACCGAGGCAACTCGCGCGTCATCACCGCATCGCAACAGTTGCTCGATGAACTGCTGAACTTGCGGCGGTGAAGTCCGGCATGATCAAGCTGACGCAACTGAACGGAGAAGTTTTCGTGTTGAATGCGGAACTGATCCGTTATGTGGAAACGAAGCCCGATACGATCATCACGCTGACAACAGGCGAGCGGCTGGTCGTGCGGGAAACCATGGACGAGGTCGTGGAAAGGGCCGTCCGGTACCAGCAGTCGAAGTTCCTGATTCCCGGACCACGCCGGGCGACGCAGGAGGGCGACCGCTAACTCCGGTCGATAGGCGACATGGATATCGCGACAGTACTGGGGCTGATCTTCGGCATGCTCGTCATGGTCGCATCGATCCTGATCGGCGGGGCGCCGTTTTCAATCTTCATCGACTACCCTTCGATCATGTGCGTGTTCGGAGGAGCGGTCTGCGCCGTGATGATCTGCTTCCCCATGGGCACCGTGCTCATGTTTCCCAAGATCTTTCTGAAGTCGATTCTCAACAAGACTCCCGACGTTCCCAAGATCATTGAACAGCTCGTGTCGCTGGCCGAGGTTGCTCGCCGCGATGGTCTGCTGGCGCTCGAAAGCCGCATGGCCGACGTGCAGCACCCGTTCATCAAATTGGGTGTACAGATGGCGGTCGACGGGACTCGGCCGGAAGTCATCGAAGACATCCTGCGTACCGAGATCGAATCGGTCGCTGGGCGGCACTCGGTAGGGAAGAATGTGATTGACCAGGTGGGCAAGTATGCACCTGCCTTCGGTATGATCGGCACGCTGCTGGGGCTCGTCATGATGCTCAGCAACATGAGCGATCCATCGAGCATCGGCGGTTCGATGGCGGTGGCGCTGTTAACCACGCTGTACGGAGCAGTGCTGTCGAACATCATGTGCCTGCCCATCGCGGAGAAGCTGGCGTTCTATAACCGTGCCGAAATCCATTCGCTCGAACTAATCCTCAAAGGCGTGCTAGCCATTCAATCCGGTGAAAACCCGCGGATCATCGAACAGAAGTTGTCGATGGTCTTGCATCCTAAGAAGCGCAAGAGCGAAAAAGCGGCCTGATCATGACCGAGGAACCAAGCAGTGCAGGAGGGGTGCCGGAATGGGTTGTCACCTTCGGCGATATGATGTCGCTGTTGTTGACTTTTTTCATCATGCTGGTGTCGTTCAGTGAGCTAAAATCGGAGGAAAAGTACCAGGCGCTGCTGGATGCGTTTCATCAACAGTTTGGCTTTCACAAGTCGGTGAACAATCTCGTTCCGGGTGAGCTCAGGCCCCGGAACTCTGCTCTCGCGAAGCTCGCTTCGCTCGCGCGCGCGAAGCGGCGCGACACCAAAAAGGGTGGTGCCAATGTCCAGGCCCCTTCCGGCGACAACGAATTGCCGACGATGGTACGACCGGGCAAACAAACAGGCGTCGGAATTGTTCTATACTTCCAAGAGAACCAGTTGGAACTGGATGACGGGCAGAGGGAGCAGCTCCGGCGGCAGGCCGTACAGATTCAAGGGAAGCCGCAGAAGATCGAGATTCGGGGGCACGCTTCACGACGGCCCGTTACTCCGAGCACGAATGTGCGGGACCACTGGGACATGGGGTATGAACGCTGCCGCCACGTGATGGAGTTCCTGGTCCGGGATCTTGACATGGACCCCCGACGGATCCGCATTGCGACGGCGGCCGCACATGAGCCCCAGCATTTGGGAACCGACGCTCAAAAAATGCGGCTCAACACGCGTGTGGAAGTGTACGTGTTGGACGAAGTGGTGAGCGACACTACCGGCACGGAGGACGAACAGCAGGACCGATTCCGGTCGGAGCCGGCGCCCAAGCCGCCGGCTGCGGCGGCTCCGGCTGCGAAAGATTCCTGAGAGGGCAGATCAATCATGGCAGACAAGCAAGCGAAGGCGGAGTCGCCGGCCCCCGCTGCGGCTCCCACCAAGTCGAGTTTCTTCAGCAAGTTGATGATTGCCGGCTTCATGCTGGCCGTTGTCACCGTGGAGTGTGCACTGGCCTACTTCATGATTCCGTCCGCCGAACAGGTCGCCGCACTGGCCCAAGAGAACTTGAAACAGCAGCTGCCGAGTACGCTGAATCCGGATGGGGAAGACAGCGAGGGGAAGTCGGCGAAACCGGTGGTCGAGATCGAGCTCGGCGAGTATAGCGTCACGGTGACCCGTCCGAATTCGCCGACGGTGCTGCGAGTGGATTTTCACCTGGTGGGGACGGCTGACGAGGAACTGGCGTCGGAAGTCAAATCGGCTTTCGACCACAACGTGCACCGTTTTCGCGATATGGTCATTTCCGAGATCCGCCACCTGGAAACCACGGACTTTGCTGATCCCGGGTTGGGCTTGATCAAACGGCGGATTTTAGAGAAAAGTAACGCCCTCTTCGGAAAGCCAATTCTGAAGTCGGTCGTGTTCCCTGATTTCTCGTACTTCGAGCAGTAGGCCAGTGCTACCACCGCTGGCCGCACCTCAGGGCCACGGGGTAGCTGTCTTGGCGTCGCAGCATCGTTTGCGCTTGCGGTTTTGACGGCAAGTCGAGCGGTGTGCCCCCGGGCTGCGTCGTCGGGCGTGGGAGTTCGTTCCCGCAGCCGCTCCGTTGCTCGCTTCATGAGAACGGATGCTTATGGCTGACGATTCCCACGTCATCGGCCAAAACGAGATCGAAGAGCTTCTGAAGCAGGCGCGGGGGGCGGCTCAACCCGCACCTCCTCCTCCGGCCGCGGCCGCAACGCCTACGGACGGTCCGGTACGGCAGGACGAGATCGACGCGCTGCTCCAAGGAATGGCTGGGCCGACGCGGGCCTCTGCAGCGAAATCGACCAGCTCGGTGGCCGTGGAGACCGGTTCCAGCGGGGGCTCGGGAGCCGCGTCGCCCCTCGCCGGCACCCCCTCGACGACGGGTGACGACGTCCAGTTTCTGCTGGAGCAGGCCGAAGCGGCACTCGCGTCGGTGGACCGCCCCAGCGCGGCCATGCCTGATCTGACACCATTTCCCCTGCGGAATTTCACCGGTTCCCCTGCGTCGCAGGAACGCGCTACGCTGGATGCGCTGAGTGACGTCGAACTCGATCTCAAGATTGAACTGGGGCGTACGCACATGCACCTGGAAGAGGTGCTGAAACTGCGGCGCGGGTCGGTGGTGGCACTCGACAAGCTCGCCGGCGACCCGGTCGACGTCTATGTCAACGGCCGCTTGATTGCTCGCGGCGAGGTGCTGGTTCTGAACGACAATTTCTGCGTACGCGTCGCCGAACTCGTGGCGGGTGACGATACCCACTGATCCGGATAATACGGCGGACGGCCGCACGGCCTGCGAGGTTCTACAAGGATGGTGAACTCTCTCTCCGGCTTCTCCGCGTCGATCCGTTGGTCGTACGCCGGTGCGATGCTCCTGTGCCTGGCGGTCTGGCTGCCCTCGGCGCATGGCGAAACTGCGACGGCCGACGACCCCTTGGCTCAGAAGCTGTCGTTCGCGCCACGAGGCGGTACCGCCGAGCCGGCCGCTCCGGCCCCGCGCCGCGGCGCTGGCGACTTGGGGCTGACCACGGTGATCGGCGGGCTGGCTGTCTGCGTCGGAGGCTTCCTGCTGTTCGTCTGGGCCACGCGCCGATCGGCCCCCAAGGGACTCGCCCCCCTGCCGTCGGAAGTACTCGAACCGCTGGGACGAGCGCCGCTGAACACCCGCCATTATCTCCAGCTCGTGCGGCTCGGGAAAAAGCTCATCCTGCTGAACGTCTCCGCCCAGGGAGCCGTGCCTGTCGGCGAAGTGACCGACCCAGATGAAGTCTCGCGCCTGGCCGGCCTATGCCAGCAGTCCAAGGCCGACAGCATTTCGACGTCGTTCCGCGCGGTCCTCGGTGAAGCCGCTCGCGGTGTCGAATTGAGCGAATACCCGGCAGCGACGCCACCGGTCAGTCGTGAGCGCCGTCCATCCAAGGGGCCGCGACTCTACGAACAGGGATCTACCTGATATGGCTTCACCATCCTGGCTGGTCGCTAATCGTTGCCGCTCGCGAAGGCCCCTGCGGTCGCACCTCGATCGTACGCGCGACTGGTTCTTCTGGATTGCCATCGCGCTGGGAGCACTGTTCTGCGTCACTACGGCCGTGGCTCAGGAGCCGACGTCCTTTCCGGGAACGACGCTCGCCCCGCTGACGGCACCGGCACCAGCCGCGGACGTCGGGCGATTGCTGGGCGGAGGGCCGGAAGTCTGGACGAGCCGCGAAGGGATGACTTCGGCGCTGCAGATCCTCGTTCTGCTCACAGTGCTGAGCGTCGCTCCCGCCGTGCTGCTGATGACGACCTGCTTCGTGCGGATCGTGGTGGTGCTGGGGCTTCTCCGCCAAGCCATCGGACTCCAGCAGTCTCCGCCCAGTCAGGTCATCACGTCAATTGCCCTGTTCATGACCATCTTGATCATGACGCCCGTCTGGTCGGATGTTTACCACGATGCGATTGAACCGTATTCGCGGCCCGGCAGCGACATGACTCTGGAGGAAGCCTGGCAGGAAGGGGTCCGCCCCATTCGCCGATTCATGTGCCGCCAGATCGACATCGCAGGCAATACTGAAGACATCCGGCTGTTTTACCAGTACCTGCCGCCTAACACGCCGGAGCCGCAGACGTACGATGACGTTCCTCTGCAGGTGCTGTTGCCAGCTTTTTTGCTCAGCGAATTGAAGACGGCGTTCGTGATTGGCTTCCAGATCTTCCTGCCCTTTTTGATTCTGGACGTCGTCATCGCCAGCGTCACGATCTCGATGGGCATGATGATGCTGCCGCCGGTCATGATCTCTTTGCCGTTCAAACTCCTGTTGTTCGTGCTCGTCGACGGATGGCGGCTGGTGGTGGGCATGCTGCTGGAGAGTTTCGGCACCATTTCGGGGCTAACATGAATCCACAAGATGCAATCGATCTCGGTCGCGATGCCATCCTGATCATGTTGCTGGTCAGCGCGCCGGTGCTGCTGGTCGGCGTGCTAGTCGGCCTGCTGATCGGGTTGCTGCAGGCGCTGACACAGATCCAGGATCAGACTGTCTCGTTCGTTCCGAAGATCGTGGCCATGGTGGCCGTCGTGGGGCTTTGCCTGCCTTGGATGCTGCAGCAACTGGCGGAGTATTCGGAGGAGCTGATCGCCAATATTCCGCGGCTGATTTCCGGCGGATAACGGGTCATGTCGTGGATCGTCAGCCAATCGTCGCAGCAACTGCTGATCTTCCTGTGCGTGTTAACGCGCGTGAGCGGACTTGTGATGAGTTCGCCGATCTTCGGCCCCCGTTCCGCTCCCATGCAGGCACGGGTGTTTCTCGTGGTGGCCTTGTCGCTGATCATCACGCCCATGCACTGGCAGACCCCGGTGGCGGAACCGGGTAATTTGATCCAGCTGACGGTCATGCTGGCGCGGGAGGCCGCCCTGGGACTCGCGCTGGGGCTGGCTCTCACCATTTTTTTCTCCAGCATGCAGCTGACCGGTACCGTGATTGGGCAGATGAGCGGCCTGCAGCTGGCCGACGTCTTTGACCCGACGTTTGATTCCAACGTGCCGCTGTTCGGACAACTGCTGGATCTGATCGCAATGACCGTATTTGTCTTACTGGGGGGGCATCGCAAGGTGCTGGCGGCGCTGCTCGACACCTTTCAATGGCGAGCTCCGGGGGGAGACGACTTCCCCACATCCCTGGTCGAGGCATTGTCGCAGATCGTCGCGGAAAGCTTCGTTGTCGGGATCCGGGCCGGTGCCCCCGTGATGGTTTCCCTGCTCCTCGCCGTACTGATCCTGGGGCTGATCAGTCGCACGCTGCCGCAGCTGAACATTTTTGCCATCGGTTTCAATGTCAACGCGCTGATCCTGCTGGCGACATTGGCCTTCTCGCTGTCGACGATCAGCGCGGTCGTCGAGAACAGTGCCGACTCGATCTTGAGCGTCGTGCGCGACGCCATCCGGGATGGGTAGCCTGGCACGAACGAGGAAGTGATCCGGTTCCATGCCCGAGCAGTTTGGCGACAAGCAACACGAAGCCACGCCGCACCGACGCGAGAAAGCGCGTGAGGAAGGTCAGGTTGCGCGCAGCCAGGACTTGGGGGCCGCGGCAGTTCTGGTGGGCGGCATCGCCGTGCTGTTCTACCTGGGCGAAGGATTGACCCATTTTCTCGCCGAATACACGCGGCAACAATTGAGCGAACCGAACTGGGATCTCCTGGACGGAGATGTCGTGGCTGCCGAGTGGTTTGCCTTGGCCGCTCGCGTGGGCCGGCACCTGATCCCTCTGCTTGGATTGATCCTGGTGGTCAGCGTGGCAGTCCACGTTGGCCAGTCCGGCTGGTTATGGCTGCCCGACAAACTCGCACTCGACTTCAATCGGATCAACCCGGTCAGTGGTGCTCAGCGCCTGTTCTCCCTCGCGAGCCTCGTCCGGCTGGCGTTCGGAATCTTCAAGGTTTTGATCGTGGGCGCTGTGGCGTACGCCTGCCTGTGGGGACAGCACGACGATCTGCTCACGACTCCGGAATTGGAAATCGGTCAGCTATCGCGGTTCCTGGTCGATATCTCGCTGTGGACCAGTCTCAAGGTAGGCATGGCTCTCTTGGTGCTGTCGCTGCTGGACTATTTCTATCAGTGGTGGAAGCACGAGCAGGATCTGCGGATGACGACGGAGGAACTGCGCGAGGAACTGAAGCAGATGCAAGGGGACCCGCAGGTGGCTGCGCGGCGGAAGGCCGTGCAGCGTCAGTTGGCTCAGCAGCGCATCCGCAGTGCCGTGCCCCAGGCGGACGTCGTGGTCACCAACCCGACCGAACTGGCCATCGCCATCCGCTACGATCCGGAGCAGATGCAAGCGCCAGTCGTGGTGGCCAAGGGAGCCGGCGCGGTCGCGCAGCACATTCGCCGCCTGGCGCTGGAGAACGGCGTGCCGGTCGTCGAGCGCAAGGAACTGGCACGCTATCTGTTCAAGAATGTCGAGATCGGCAAACAAATCCCGGCGGAGCAATACGCGGCGATGGCGGAAGTATTGCGCTACGTGTATCAGCTGAAAGGCAAGTCCCTCCCACCGCTGCGCCGTGCGGCCTAGCATTCGCCAACTAGAAGCATGTATCGGCTCTCCGCGGCCTCTGCGCCCTCTGCGGGATAATTCCCTCTCAGAGACTGGCACCGGGCAAGCCGGAGCGAATTGTCCCGCAGAGGGCGCAGAGGCCGCGGAGGGAAGCGCTGCCGGGAGCTAGATCTTGCGT
Source organism: Pirellulaceae bacterium (assembly GCA_050186685.1). Taxonomy (GTDB): domain Bacteria; phylum Planctomycetota; class Planctomycetia; order Pirellulales; family Pirellulaceae; genus CAZFLF01. The sequence continues at coordinate 11 of JBFWYF010000166.1, read as the reverse complement.
AAGGAGGAAGA
>JBFWYF010000165.1:0-10624 GCA_050186685.1 Pirellulaceae bacterium | reverse complement strand
GTTTGACCACGATCTCTTCTGTATCGTTGATCGCATCGACCACGAGACCGAACTGCCGGTCATCAGCCCGCAAGACGACGATATTGAGCGTCTGGGCACCTGCCACCACCAGCTGCAGCTGGTCCAGAATGTGGACGATCCTCTGGGACAGGTTCTCAACCTCTTCCAGCGTTCCCTCGGCGAGACCGAAGTCACCGCAACTGCGATGCTGGATGAGTCGCCCGACGGCAGCGTGCATCTCCGCGTGCTCGCGCTCCAGTCGTTCAACGAGCGGGTGGCGGCGAAGCGCTCGCATGGCGTCACTGTACAGCCATTTTCCCAGCGTACACGCGTGCGGAGACGCAGCGTCCTCAACGGAAATGTCCTGCTGCCCGTCCAGGAAATTGCGGAGGCGCTGCTTCCAGGCCAGGTGCCCGGATCGGGACAGGGCCAGATCGACCTCCCCCGCAGCACTCGCCAGCACCGCGGCCAGATTCTTGTGGCCGCCGCAGTCGCGCGCCGTGTGGCCGAGCGTCTGGCTGAAATAGACCAGCGGCAACAGCTTGCCGCGCAACCGGTAGACCGGAGCGCCATGGACGAACTCGATCGCCTGCTGCATCTGGTCGCCTTCCAGCCGCACGAGCTCGGTGAGACTCGCCTGGGGAATGGCATAACGATCCATGTCGTTTGTGACGATCAAGGCCGGAATGATGGCCAGCGTGAGCGGTATCTTCACTTTCACGGTTGTTCCGCGGCCAGGCTGGCTGTGGATATCCAGTGTCCCACCGATCCGCTCGATGTTCGTCTTGACGACGTCCATTCCGACGCCACGTCCCGAAACACTCGTCACTTGCTCGGCCGTCGAAAAGCCAGGCAAGAAGACCAGCTGCGCGATTTGGCGCTCCGACATCTGGGCCGCCTGCGTGGCGGTGATCAACCCACGTTCGATGGCCTTGTCGCGAATGCGGTCGAGTTTCAATCCGGCACCGTCGTCGGTGATTTCAATATTGACCTGACCGCCCTCATGGTAGGCTCGCAACGACAAGCACCCTTCCGGTGGCTTTCCGTCGGCAACGCGCTGATCAGGTTGCTCAATGCCGTGATCGACGGAGTTGCGCACCAGGTGCGTCAGCGGATCCTTGATCGCATCGACAATCGTCCGATCGAGCTCGGTTTCCTTGCCGTCCATCTCGATGCGAACCTGCTTGCCCAGCTGCGAGGCCAGATCGCGCACCACGCGAGGAAACTTGGCCCACACGTTTCCGATCGGCTGCATTCGCGTCTTCATGACGCCTTCCTGCAGCTCGGTCGTGATCAGATTCAACCGCTGGGCGGTATTAAGAAACGACGCGTCGGTCTGGTTGTTGGAGAACTGCAATACCTGGTTACGGGCGAGCACCAGCTCACCCACTCGGGTCATCAACTTGTCGAGCAACGCGACATCGACCCGAATCGAGGTCTCGGCCGACGCACACGACGACCTGTCTCCCGGACCACTGGCCGACCCGACTGCCTCTCCACCGGCCTCCGTCGGCGTGCCTACCGGTCCCGATGCAGGCTCACGGATGCCGTAGACGCCCGCTTCGGGCGCTGGCGGAGTGACCACAGCCGTTCCCGTGTCGGGTGCGGCGGAGTGATCGCAAATCGCGGCAGCGGCGGCAGCGGCCGTTGCGACACCGTTCGACGAACTGGATGGCGACTCGGTACTCGGCAACGACGGTACCACGGAGGGGCCAGCATACGTGCCCGGCTCGCCACGCAATTCCCCCGCGGACCCCAGTGCGTTTAAGAGCTGCATCACTTCCTCACAATCCAAACCGTCGGCCGAGCCCGACTGCTCGATGAGCTGCAGTCCCTCGCGCAACTTGTCGACCAGCGCGAGCAGGCCCGATGCCACCTCCACACCAAAGGACACCTGCCCTTGCCGAATCCGAGTCAGCAGACGTTCCGCGGACTCGGCCAACGTCTCCAGCGGCGATAAACCGAGAAAGCCGGCGCTGCCCCGCACGCAATGCACAGCACAAAAGACGTGATGCAATCGCGACTCGGACGCCGGCTCGCGTTCCAGTTCGGTGAGTTGTTCGTCGATCCGATCGAGGTTGGCGAGGCACTCGTTCAAGAAGTCGCGCATCACATCGCGGATCGCTGGCGTGGCGGGCGCTTGGCGGGCGACGGGCGGATGCACTGAGCGAGGCTCGATCCGGGAGGTTTTCACGGGCTGGCAGGCCGTCGAAATCACCTTGCCCGGCCGCAGCCGCTCGAGAACGGCCAGGTACGGCATCACATCCGCTTCGTTCGAGACGTCGACGGACGCCAGCAGGCACTTGATGAAGTCGGACGCCCGCAGCAGGGCCGTGACCAGTTCCGCGGAGGGAACCAATTGCCGGTTCCGCAGGTGATTGAGGACCTCTTCCAAACCGTGTGCCAGGATCTCAATCTTGGACAGCCCCAGGAATCCGGCAGCCCCTTTGATGGAGTGCATCGTGCGGAAGACGGCGTTCACCAGCTCAGTCGAAACAGACTCTCCGGCCGCTTCGATCGACAGCAATTGGATCTCGATGTCGGCCAGCCGCTCCTGCGACTCGACGACAAACTCCGTGATCAATTCTGGATCTGACAGGACCATGCGTTCCGCCTGTGCCGAACATAGGAGTGGAGGCAAGCGATGACGGTTATTCCCGCACCATGAGCCACCGCCGTGAGGGCCGCTGCTGATATCGTCAAAAGTTAGCTCAGCCGCAAAGTCTCCTTCATGGAGAAATCCTCCATGCCTTCGCTGAGGAATCGACATACCTTTGCCTCCTCGTTCCATCGGGCAGGGGGCAGAGTAAGGCGACAGGAGACCGCGGTTGATTTCCCCTCGACGATTCGAGCTGCGTCTGCCCAAACGGCCGTCAGAGCCACCGACAAGTGCGCTCGGCCGATCTTGATTATGCCCCCTGATCCGGTAGAATCCGCGTCCCAATCGGGCAACCTTATCACTTCGTGAGATGTCAGATCATGTCGACCGCCGTCACCCAATTCACGATCCGCCGCAAAGTCTTCTCGCTGTTAGGCGCCAAGTTCCACATCTTTGATGCACAGGACCGGGTGGTCGGATTCTGCCAGCAGAAGGCCTTCAAGCTGAAGGAAGACATTCGCATCTATGCGGATGAGACAAAGAGCCGCGAGCTGTTGCGGATCGGCGCGCGCAGCATCATCGACTTCGCGGCAGCGTATGACGTCGTCGATTCCGCTTCGAACACGAAGATCGGTGCCCTGCGGCGCAAAGGCTGGCAGTCGATGCTGCGCGACACCTGGTCCGTGCTCAGCCCGACGGAACAGGAGATCGGTCAGATCGCCGAAGACAGTACCGCCCTGGCACTGGTGCGGCGCTTGCTGCCGCTCGGCAACTTGGTTCCTCAGAAATTCGCGCTACGGCAAGGCGACGGTCCGGCGCTTGCGGAGTTCCGCACGCACTTCAACCCGTTCGTCTACCGACTGACGGTCACGGTGCCCGCGAACTGCCCGGTCAGTCCGTACCTGGTACTTGGCGCCGGCATTCTGCTCGCCGCCATCGAGGGCCGCCAGCAGGGCGGGTAGAGAGGGGAGGCTGCAGGCGATCAGGTTTACGAGCGGTTCCGGCGCGCCGCCTCCCCTACCGCCTTATCCCCCGAGCAAATAGCGAAGCAGATCGGCCATGTCGCTCGGCGACACTTTCTGCTCGAGCCCTTCCGGCATCAGCGATTTGCCGGTGTTCGCGATGGCTTCGATGTTGCGCCGCAGGATCTCCTCGGTCACGTTCTCGGCCCGCTTCAGTGTCACGCTGGTCGCCGTTTCATCGGAAATCACCCCGGTGGCGACACGGCCATCGTCCGTCGTGACCACGTACTGGGCGAAGTTCGGCGCGACTTCCCGGTTGGGGTCCAGGATATGAAGCATCACTTCCGCGGGACTGCGATGGCGGATGGTCGTCAGATTGGGACCGATGTCGTGACCTTTGTCGCCGAGACGGTGGCAGCCGGAACACTCGCGTTCGAAGACCAGTTTACCCCGCGACCGGTCGGCGGGCATGGCGAGCACGGCCCGGTAGGCATCGATAATCGGTTTGCGAGGGCCGACCATATCCCCCGCGAACAGACTGTGGGCCCGGATCTTGATAGCGGCGTCGGCGTGCCCCAGCAGCAGGGCGCGGCGGGCCGAGCTGACATGGGTGATCGCGACCTGGCCGCCAGCGATGGCGTCTAGCACGGGTGGGATCCGGTCGGGGCGAGCCAGCAGGGCTTCCACGGTTTCATTGCGCAGCGCCGGGGTCATGCCGTCCCATCTCGCCAGCAGATCGGCCGGGACGCGAGGATCGGTGTGGCCCGCCAACACCCGTACGCCGGTAAACTGCAACTCGCGCGGCTGGCGCGGGTCGAGCAGCGGCAAGATCGCGTCGCGTGCCCGGTTATAGTCGCCAAGGCTTAGCAGTTCCATCGCACTTTGGCGGGAGGGAACGGTCAGCTCGCCGTCGCCGGCGATGCGCGCCGCGTCTTCGAGCAGCGGGGGCAGGATGGAGGCGGCCGGTGAACCCGGACGGGCCATAAGCGCGGCCAACCCCGATCGGGCGCGTTTCAATCCATCGCCAAGTCCGAGCAGCACATTCGCCTGGGTAACGCGCGAGGAGGGGTTCGCAGGGAGCTTCGCCAGTTGCTGCAATACCTGGTCGACCTCGCCACCCCGATTCCTGGCGCCGACCATCGTCGCGAGCTGCCGTTGCAGCGGCACCAGCCCCGGATCGCGGCCCACGTGATCGTCTTCGATCAACATGGCCAGTACGGAAGCGGCCCCCTCGACCAGCGAGCTGAGCACGGCGACGCGCATCCAGGCATCGGTCGCATCGCGACGCACGATGGACATCAGCGCCTTGGTCGAGGTGTCCCCGGGCGCCTCCCCCAACGAGAAGGCGACCTGGAACCGGACACGCACATCCGCATCGTCGCGCAGCTCCGCGACCCGATCCAACAGGGCGGGCGACGACCGCAGCCGATCTTCGGCCAGCCGCACCGCGTGCTCGCGAACGCCCCCGACCTCGTCCGCCAACCCGCGCAGCAGATCCTCGTCCCGCAGCGACTTTAATCCCAGCAGGCAGTAGAGCGCATGTAACCGGGCCAGTTCCGAGGGACTTTCACGCAGCAGCATACGCAACGGTTCGACGGCACTCATGTCCTGACGTTCGAACAACAGCCGCTGCGCTGTCTCGCGCCACCAGGAGTTGGGATTCGCCAGCGTGGCAACGAGTTCCGTCGAGGAGGCCGAGCCGAGCCGCGGACCTGGTGGCAGCTGGAATCCCGGGGGCGTCAGCCGATAGATGCGCCCGCGGTCGCGCCCACTTTCGAGATCGACCTTCGCTTTAATATCGTCGGGGATGGACCAGGGGTGCTCGATGGTTTCCCGGTACATGTCCAGCACGTGCAACGTGCCATCGGGGGCGTTGACGAAATTCACGGGGCGGAACCAGTTGTCTTCGGACGTCACGAACTCGGTATTCAGGTCGGCGCGGCGAGCGGCGAAAGTAACCCCTTTGGCCGACATGACCTGCCGGTGAATCAAGTTGCCCGCAACTTCGCCGAGAAACAGGTTGTTGCGCAATTCGGGCGGATACGCGGCGCCGCGATAAACGGTCACGCCGCTGGACGAAGTGAAGAACCCCTCGGCGGCGGTTTCGCTCCGCGGATAACTCTTTTCGCGCTCGGCGGACCAACGCCTTGCGCGAGCGGTGCGCCAGGGCTCCGGAGGGCTTGTCCGGTAAACCGGCAGGGTATCCCCCGACTCCGAGATATCCTCGAGTGCCGACGGAACCGGCAGGAAGGGATTGCGGGCCAGATAGCGGCTGGGAAGCACCACATGCTGGGCCGGATTGCGGATATTGCAGACGAATCGATTGCCCCAGTCATCAAACGCATTGCCAAAGCGGGCCCCCCCGGACAACAGCTCGAAGCGGGGGTGAACCGGATTGAACCGGAAATCGTGGCGCGAGATCGGAGTCGGCGGCCGGTCCGGTTCGAGCAGGCTGCGAATCGAACCGCCGTTACTGGAGCCGGCGCCGTAAATCTGGTTGTCCAGCCCCCAGATCAAGTTGTTCATGACGGCCTGCACGTTGAATTTGCGGAAGCCCGTGAACAGTTTGCGCCGCACATCAGCCCGGCGGTCCCCGTCGGTATCTTTCAGGTACCAGATGTCGGGCGTCGCAGCCACGAAGGCACCGCCGTCGTACAGCGCGATGCCCGTCGGCCACGACAATTCACGAGCGAAGACGTCGCTTCGATCGAAACGGCCGTCTCCGTCGGTATCCTCCAGGATCCGCACTCGTCCCAGCGGCAGGTCGGTCGTCCGTTCCTGGAATGGAACGTCGGTCGACTTGTCGGTGTAGGGATAGTCACTCATCTCGACCACCCAGGCCAAACCGTTCTCGTCATAAGCCAGCGCCACCGGGTCCATGGTCAACGGCTCGGCAGCGAGGAGTTCCATCCGGAAGCCGCCCAAGACGTGGAAGCTGCGCGACGTGTCACCCGGTTCCGTGGCCGGCACGCGCGGGAATGGCTCGTCAGCGGACGGATCCGCAGTTGTTGCGTCGTCAGCCAGGAGTGCGGTCCTGACTACCATCAGGCAGGCGCAGAGAATGAACCGGAACGAACGCAAGAATCCGGGAGCAATCATGTCGCGTGTCTCGTCTCCAAAGTGTTCCAACGCGCCGATCGAACGGAGGTGGCACGGAAAGTGTGGTTCTCTGGCTCCACGTCTCACTTTGTCCTCCGCCGACAGCGTAAGTCATCCACGCGTGCGATGCCACCGCGCCGTTTCGACATTACGCATTCTTCTGGCCCTAGCCCTTGCGGTAGATCTTTCGAGGAACCCGCTGGGCGGCCGGCGCGTTCCTTGTGGCCAGCGGCACCGTGGTCGATAATTCGGGCCAGCTCGCAAGAGCACCAAGTACGTACGACGCGCGGCGCGCTTTCGATTTCATATCCTACCGGACGCACCGATGAAGGCAGCAAAATCAGGGGGTGGGTGGAAGGCCATCTGGTACACGTTGCGATTGGCGAATCGCGTGGGATGGCGGCACTTGTGGTCGGCCATGCGGGCCAAGAATGCCTGCAAGACGTGTGCTCTCGGTATGGGAGGCCAGTTGGGCGGCATGGTGAACGAGGGAGGATACTTCCCGGAAGTCTGCAAGAAATCCTTCCAGGCGATGGTATCCGACATGCAGTCGCGAATTGCTCCCGAGTTCTGGCAGCGGTATTCAATTTCCCAACTGCGGAGCCTGACGCCTCGGGAGCTGGAGCTGTGCGGACGACTGGTCGATCCCGTCTATGCGGGCCGCGGCGATTCCCATTTCCGCGTGATTACCTGGGACGAAGCGTTCCAGCGGCTCGCGGAACGGCTGCATGCCGCCGGCCCCGAGCGCAGTTTCTTCTACGCGAGCGGCCGGTCGTCCAACGAAGCTGGATTTTTGCTCCAACTGCTCGCGCGGCAGTTCGGGACTAACTACGTCAACAACTGTTCGTACTATTGTCATCAGGCCAGTGGCGTGGGACTGACGAGCAGCATCGGGACGGGCACGGGGACAGTACGGCTGGAAGACGTCGAGCGGGCCGATCTTTACATCCTGATCGGCGCCAATCCTGCCTCGAATCACCCTCGGCTGATGCGCAGCCTGATGCAGATTCGTCGGAGCGGCGGACACGTGCTGGTGATTAACCCGGTACGCGAGGTGGGACTCGTCCAGTTTCGAATTCCCAGCGATCCGCGCAGCCTGTTGTTCGGAACGAAGATCGCCAGTCTGTACGTGCAGCCGCACATCGGGGGAGACTTGGCGCTGTTGACCGGTATGGCGAAAATCGTCCTCGAACGGCAAGGCGAAGACCGGGCGTTTATCCAGGACAGGACCGAAGGGTTTGCCGATTTCCAACGGTCCGTCGCCCAGACGAGTTGGGAGTCAATCGAACAGGACGCGGGGGTCGATCGAGCGACCGTCGAGCGCGCCGCCGAGATGTATCTGGCCGCTCGGCACGTGGTGTTCGGTTGGACGATGGGGATCACCCACCACCTGTGCGGCGTCGAGAACGTGCAGATGATCGCGAACCTGGCCTTGCTGCGCGGGATGGTCGGGCGACTCCCCGCGGGCTTGATGCCGATTCGGGGGCACAGCAACGTGCAGGGCGTCGGCTCGGTGGGAGTCACTCCGCAGCTGAAACAAACCGTGCTTCAACGGTTCGAGCAGCGGCTGGGGCTGTCGATACCTCGCGCGCCGGGGCTCGACACCATGGCGTGCATGCAGGCCGCCTTTGAACACCGCATGCAAGCCGCCTTGTGCCTGGGGGGCAATTTGTATGGCAGCAATCCGGACGCCCAGTTTGCGGCGCATGCGCTGGCACGCATCGGTACGGTGGCTTATCTCAGCACAACGCTGAATACCGGCCATGCGTGGGGGACGGGTGCCGAAACCCTGATTCTGCCCGTCCTGCCGCGTGACGAGGAGCCACAACCGACAACGCAAGAGTCCATGTTCAGTTTCGTTCGCTACAGTGACGGCGGTCCCGCACGCTACACGGGGCCGCGCAGCGAAGTTGCAGTGCTCGCCGAGTTGGGGCGCCGCGTTCTCACGGACCGCCCCGCTATCGACTGGAACGAGCTGGCAAATCATCGTCGAGTGCGGCAGCTGATTGCCGACCTGATTCCCGGCATGGAACCGTTGGCCCAGATCGACGAAACGCGGCGTGAATTCTCGATCGCCGGGCGACAGCTGGACGGCGGCCCGTTCCCGACAGAGTCGGGAAAAGCTCGCTTCCATGCCCTGCCCTTCGCGGTGCGACCTCCGCTGAAACCACACGAGTTCCGGCTGATGACCGTCCGCACCGAGGGACAGTTCAACACGGTGGTGTACGAGGAAGAAGATATCTACCGCGGCCAGGAACGGCGCGACGTTGTGCTGATCAGTCCCGAGGACCTCACCCGGCAGGGATGGCAGTCCGACCAGCTCGTGACCGTTCGCAGTTCCGCGGGCGTCATGCGGCACCTGCGGGTCCGCCCTTTCGACATCCGCAGCGGCAACGCGCTGATGTACTTTCCGGAAGCGAACGTGCTCGTCCCCCGCCACGTCGATCCGCAGTCGAAAACCCCCGCGTTCAAGTCGGTGCTGGTCACCATCGAGGCCGAGCCATCGAGCCAGACGCTGTCGCCCGTGGCGCTGGTCCAGCTGCAAGGAGGCAAGGTGGCAGCCCTTCCTCAGGCACCGTAACCTGCTAAGCTGCACGCATGCAACTGGATGCCCTGGTTATCGCTCCTCACCCGGATGACGCGGAGCTCGGCGCCGCCGGCGCGATCTTGCGCATGAAGTCCGAAGGCTGGCGTGTCGGCGTGCTAGACTTGACCAGCGGCGAACCGACTCCACACGGTTCGCCCGAGATCCGCGCTGCGGAGACAGCCGCTGCCACCCGCATACTCGGCCTCGATTGGCGTGAGAACCTCGGCTTGCCCAACCGGTCGCTGGAGCCAACGCTCGACGCTCGGCATCAGCTGGCCGCCGTCTTCCGGCGAGTGCGGCCTAAGTGGCTGTTCGCACCCTACTGGATCGATGCTCATCCCGATCATGTCGCGGCGACGCAGCTTATCGAAGCGGCCCGCTTCTGGTCGAAGTTGACGAAATCGGATATTCCCGGCGAACCCTGGCATCCGGCCCGTATCTTCAACTACTACTGCGTCCATCTGAAACTGGCACCGCAGCCAGCCTTCGTGCTGGACATCAGTCCTTTCTGGGAACAGAAGCTCGCGGCGATACGCGCCTACGAGAGCCAGTTCATCGTGGGCCGGGCGACCAACTCGCCGACGTTTCTCGAGCAGCTGCGCGACGAAGCCGCCTACTGGGGAAAAGCAATCGGAACGCATTACGGGGAGCCGTTCACCTCTCGCGAACCGATCGGCATGAGCTCGCTCGGCAAACTCATTTAGGCAGGGGAGGCGCGGAGTGGGGGGAGTGTCCCGCGGAGGGCGCAGGGGACGCAGAGCGGGGGGAGTGTCCCGCAGAGAACGCCGAGGGCGCAGGGGGGTGGGGGGTTTCTCGCGGGGGACGCGGAGAGGGGGGGTGTCGAGCTGGGAACGAGGCGAGGACGTGGCTGCGGGGGCGAGTTAGGGTTTGGTTTCTGGCACGGGGATCTTCGCGAGGTACTTTTCGGGCTCGGCCTTCAAAAACTCTTCGCAGCCGCTGCAGCAGATGAACACGTCGCGTCCGTTGACGTGGACTTTCATCAGGCCTTCCATAGAACCCAGCGGGGCCTCGGAAACAGGGCAGATCTTCTGAACCATGGCCAGCTTGCGATCCGCCTCCGGCAGCTTGGCCATTTCCGCCGCGATGCGTTCTTCGTCCGTCAGGGGCGCCTTCGCGGGAGTCTCCGAGACCGGACCGGAAGTTGGGGAAGAGGGTGCCTGCTGACACCCAGCCCCTACAAGGGCCAGCATCAGGCAGATCGCACTCAGTCCCCAGGCGTGTATTGCTCGGCTCAACATGGTACGTACTCGCGTCCAAAAGTAAGTAGATAATCGCGGGCGATGAGTCGCCCCGCGCCGTTGCTTACCGTCTCAATAGAACGTGCCACCTGCCTCGAGAAAAGCCCCACTCCCCCCC
>JBFWYF010000164.1:0-10694 GCA_050186685.1 Pirellulaceae bacterium | reverse complement strand
CTCCCACGTCGGGTCCAGACTATACGACGTCATCATATGGGCGAACGCGACGATCAATCGGGTTCGCCGGGGCCTGCGGCTGTCGGACCTGCAGTTCAGTGCCCGCTTGAAGCTGTCCGTGAAACAGGCGGTGCGGTTTGTCAGCCAGTTCGAGGAGCGGCTAGCCGAGCATGCGCGCCAGTATTTCTGCGACGGAATCATTTGCGGACACATCCATTGCCCGCGCATGTCGCAACTTGGCGACATCACCTACTGCAACACCGGGGACTGGGTGGAGCACTGTTCGGCTCTCGTGGAGCATTCGGACGGGCGCTTCGAGCTTGTTCATTTTACGGACAGCTACCTGCGGCAACTGGCCGGTGGTACGGCAGGTCGGGCCTCTTTGCTTTCCGACGAACCCCTCGAGGTCGCGGCACGGACCCAAGTGCCGGCGTTGACGTCCTGAATCCTTCATGAGGAGCGCGAGGATCGGAAGGCCTGTCGCTCACTCAGACCGGGCAGCAGGACTTCAATGACCGTGCTGGCGTTCTCGGGCTTCTTGGCCGCCTGCAGCGACGCCCAGGCGGCCGCGCCGCAGCATGTACACGGAGCCGCAAAGACTCGGAGTGGATTTGATCCGTAGAAACAAGGCATGACGGACGCGAACCGCAATCGACGCTCCCCGTACCCTCGGCGGCCGTCTGCGTTTTCTGCGTTTCGCTTCTTACGCATGAAAAAAAGGGGTCGGAGCCATGCCACCGTCCCCTCGAACGTCACACAGGAGACATAACGTACCGGAATACCTGGCCGAGCTCGTTCACATGCCCTGACGCGCACGATGGGCGCCAGAACATCTGTCGCGCAAGTAACGGACACGCTGTTACCCTGTTGCTTTCCCGAGGACCGGAGGCTGCTTCCGAGAATCTCGCGGACCCCTGCCGGACGCTTGTCAAGGGTCGTGGCGAGCGGTACAAGTCAGGCCATGCAACCGTATCTCGAACTGCTCCAGAAAATCCTCGATCACGGTACGCCGAAATCGGACCGGACCGGGACTGGGACGCTCAGCATCTTCGGCCACCAGATGCGTTTCGACCTGTCCCAGGGCTTTCCTCTGCTGACCACCAAGAAACTCCACCTGCGCTCCATTATCCATGAGCTGTTGTGGTTCCTACGCGGGGAAACCAACGTCGCCTACCTGCGCGACAATCGGGTGACGATCTGGGACGAATGGGCGGACGAGCACGGCGAACTGGGGCCCGTGTACGGCCAGCAATGGCGCAGCTGGCCGGTGCCGGGCGGCGAACCCATCGATCAGATCCAGCAAGTGCTGGATCTGCTCAGGACGAATCCCGACTCGCGCCGGATGGTCGTCAGCGCCTGGAATGTTGCCGACGTGCCGCGGATGGCACTCCCCCCGTGCCACCTGCTCTTTCAGTTCTACGTGGCCGAGGGCCGCCTGTCCTGCCAGCTATATCAACGCAGCGCGGATGTGTTCCTCGGCGTTCCGTTTAACATCGCCTCGTATGCGCTGTTAACTCGAATGGTGGCCCAGGTCAGCCAACTCGAAGCGGGCGAGTTCATCCACACCCTGGGAGACGCTCACCTCTACACCAACCACCTCGATCAGGCTCGCTTGCAGCTGACTCGCGAATCTCGTCCGCTGCCCACCATGCGGCTTAATCCCGGTGTGACGTCACTGTTCGAATTTCGTTACGAGGACTTCGAGCTGCGCGACTATCACCCTCATCCGCACATTCCCGCCCCGGTGGCCATTTGACGGCCGGGACCAGGCAGCGCATGAAATTGTCCTTGATTGTCGCCATGTCGCGGAATCGCGTGATCGGCCGAGACGGGCACTTACCATGGCGGCTGTCCGGCGATCTTCGTCGGTTCAAGCAGCTCACCATGGGGCACCCGATCCTCATGGGGCGAAGGACGTACGAATCGTTGGGCCGGCCACTGCCGGGACGGACATCCATCGTGCTGACGCGCAACCCGCTGTTCCGTCCGACGGGCGTGCTGGTCGCCGGGACCATCGACGATGCCTTGCGGCTGGCCAGCTCCAGTCCGGAGGCGTTTGTCATTGGTGGAGCGGAAATCTACGAGGCATTCCTGACCCGCATCCAGCGGATGTACGTCACGGTTGTCGACGGCGAGGTGCCGGGCGATACGTACTTTCCGGCCGTGGATCTGGCCACCTGGACGCTGGTCGCGCACGAACCCCATCCAGCCGACAGCCGCAATGAGCTACCATACGCGTTTTTGACCTACGATCGCGTTCACGGCTCCACCGCTCAAGGAACCCTTCCATGACACCGTCCGTCGAAGCCCAGTTACTAAGTCTGACTCAGGAATTGCTGTCCGCGATTGGCTCGAAAGACTGGAACCGCTACGCGGAGTTGTGTGATGAATCGCTGACTTGTTTTGAGCCCGAGGCGAGGGGGCATCTCGTGGCCGGTCTCGAATTCCACCGCTATTACTTTGGGCTTAGCGGCAGCGGCGGCCAACGGAACACGACACTCAGCTCGCCCCACGTCCGCGTGATGGGGGACCATGCCGCCGTCGTCAGTTACGTGAGGCTGGTCCAGTATCTGGACGGCAATGGCCAGCCGCAGACCGCCGAGGTGGAAGAGACCCGCGTCTGGGAGAAACGGCAAGGTAAGTGGAAGCACGTGCATTTCCACCGCTCGCATAATAATTGACGCTCGGAGGCGCCGGGTGGCGGGAGTCGCCAGCCAGCTCGTAGCGGAAGTCGCCAGCCGCCGCACTAGCGGCGTCGTAAGACTTCCGGGGCGGAGTACGCGGAGTCGGAACTCTCGCGAGTTCCGCTACAGGAGTCGCCAGCCAGCTCGTAGCGGAAGTCGCCAGCCGGCGCACTAGCGGCGTCGTAAGACTTCCGAGGCGGAGTACGCGGAGTCGGAACTCTTGCGAGTTCCGCTACAGGAGTCGCCAGCCAGCTCGTAGCGGAAGTCGCCAGCCGCCGCACTAGCGGCGTCGTAAGACTTCCGAGGCGGAGTACGCGGAGTCGGAACTCTTGCGAGTTCCGCTACAGGAGTCGCCAGCCGCCGCACTAGCGGCGTCGTAAGACTTCCGAGGCGGAGTACGCGGAGTCGGACCTCTTGCGTGTTCCGCTACCGGAGTCGCCAGCCAGCTCGTAGCGGAAGTCGCCAGCCGCCGCACTAGCGGCGTCGTAAGACTTCCGGGGCGGAGTACGCGGAGTCGGAACTCTTGCGAGTTCCGCTACCGGAGTCGCCAGCCAGCTCGTAGCGGAAGTCGCCAGCCGGCGCACTAGCGGCGTCGTAAGACTTCCGGGGCGGAGTACGCGGAGTCGGAACTCTTGCGAGTTCCGCTACCGGAGTCGCCAGCCAGCTCGTAGCGGAAGTCGCCAGCCGCCGCACTAGCGGCGTCGTAAGACTTCCGAGGCGGAGTACGCGGAGTCGGAACTCTTGCGAGTTCCGCTACCGGAGTCGCCAGCCAGCTCGTAGCAGAAGTCGCCAGCCGGCGCACTAGCGGCGTCGTAAGACTTCCGGGGCGGAGTACGCGGAGTCGGAACTCTTGCGAGTTCCGCTACAGGAGTTCCGCTACAGGCGGGTCATCCGTATCATTCGAGCCGGCGCAGCTCGCTTAGCTGTTCCAAGAGCTGTTCGCACATGTCCCGAGAATGACCCGCCGTCAAGCTGATGCGGAGCAGCGATTCCCCGGGAGGCACCGTGGGCGGGCGAATGCCGGGCACGAAGTGACCCCGTTCTCTCAGGCGGGCCGCCAGCGCCATCGTGGGTTCCGCTTCGCCAAGAAAAATCGGAATGATCTGGCTGCGTGCATCCCCGATGTGCCAACCTTGACCGCGGAGCTGATCGCGCAACCAGTCGGCCTGGGCCAGCAGCGAGTCGCGTCGTTGCGGCTCCGCCTCGACAACTTCCAGCGCCCGCACGCCCGCGGCCGCTGCCGCGTCCGGCAGAGCGGTGGAGAACACAAAGGGGCGGGCTTTGTTGGTGAGCCATTCGACGACGCGCCGAGTGCCCGCGACGAATCCCCCGATCGATCCTAACGCCTTGCTGAGCGTACCGACGCGAATGCAGGACCTCGACTCGACGCCCACCAGCTCCACTACTCCCCGGCCGCGCGCTCCCAGCACTCCGGTAGCGTGCGCTTCGTCGATCATCAACATCGCGTCGTACGTTTCTGCGAGATCCGCGAGTTCCGCCACAGGTGCCAGATCCCCGTCCATGCTGAACAAGCTGTCCGTGACGATCAATCGTCGACGAAAGGACGCCGCCTGTTGGAGCATCATGGTCAAGTAGGACAGATCGCGGTGTGGGTAGACGACGATGCGAGCTCCCGACAGCCGGCATCCGTCGATGATGCTCGCGTGGTTCTTGGCATCCGAGAATACCACGTCCCCCTTGCCGGCCAGGGAGGAAATCGTGCCGCAGTTCGCGGCGAAGCCGGATGGGAAGAGCAAGGCCGCTTCGGTCTGCTCGAAACGTGCCAGCTCACGCTCCAGTTCCGCATGCCAGGTGCCGCGCCCTGTCACCAGCGGACTGGCGCCACTGCCCCAGCCCACCTGCCCGACCGCGCGGACCACCGCCTCCGACAGGCTGCTGCCGGCCAGTCCGAGATAGTCGTTCGAGCCCCAATTGACGAGCGTCCTGCCATCCCAGGTGATGTAGGCACCTTGGGCGCTGCCACGTACCCCCAGCCGCCGCCGCAGCCCCAGCGTCTCGAGGGCGGCGAGTTCGGTGTCGATCCATCCATAGGGGTCGGACATGGCGAAGTTTCCGGTCACATTGCACGGCCAGGGAGGGTTGCACCGAGTATATCGTGGGTCACCCGCGCCGATCAGTGCCAGGCCGGGCGATGGGTTCCGCGGGTAAGGTAAACTTGCATGAGCCGCCGCTGCGCTCGCCCGTCGAGACCGGACCACCACGCAGAGCAACTTCCCCTATGAGTTGGCGCCAGGAACTTCAGGACCAATTGAGTGGGCAGGCACCTTGGAGCTACGACACGTCCGGTGAGCCGGCCACGGAACCAGCAGCGCTGACCGCGCTGGCCTTGGCAGGGGAAGGGCGATGGGAGGAAGCCGAACCGATAGCCACCTGGCTGGTCGAGATTCAGTCGCCCGATGGCACGGTCGGCATTCGCCGGAACGAACCACAACCCTACTGGCCCACGGGCCTGGCCGTGCTGGTCTGGTCCGCCCTGCGCGAACGAAGGGCGGAGTTCTCGGCAGCCGAATCGCGCGGCGTCCGCGCCATCGTAGCCGCGACCTGCCGGATGGCGCCGCGATTCCGCAAGCCGGGCGACGAAACGGCCGCCGCAGCGTGGCCGTGGGTCGAAGGAACCTACAGCTGGGTTGAACCCACTTCGTTCTACCGGCTGGCGCTGAGATCGGCTGGCTGGAATGCACACGAGCGCGTCGGAGCCGCCCGCCGGATGCTGCTGGATCGACAGTTGCCCAGCGGCGGATGGAATTATGGGAACGCCGTCGTCCTGAACCAGCTGCTACGACCGCACGTTCAGCCCACCGGGATTGCCTTGCTGGCGCTCTCGGACGACTCCGCGGAATTCGAGCATTCCATCGCCTATTTGCGCCGTGCTTTGTCTCCGCAGACGACGACGCAGTCGTTGAGCTGGGGACTGCTGGGTCTAGCTGCCCACGGGCAGGAGATGGACGAGGCCGAAACGTGGCTGGAACGCGCTTTTCGGCGCACGATGGTCCGCGATCGCTCGCCGCTGAAGCTGGCTCTCCTGGGACTGGCCGCGCAGGGTGCCGCATCGCTCGCCGTGCAGCTGCCACGGCGACTTCCTTCGGTCGCTACCATGGCCGATACGTAATGACCGGCTCCCGCCTTCGTTAACCACACGGCCCGTTGCGAGGAACTCGCCAATGAAACCTGCCGGCTCGGAATCGGATGAAAATTGCGGCGCGCCGGATTCACCCCCGTGTTCCGCCATGCCCAGCCCTGCTCGGCGCCGTCTGTTGATCGGCGGTGTTGTCGCGGCCACCACAGGATTGGCGGTGCTGCCGGTTGCCCGGCGGCTCGCCAGACACCGCGAGTCGGTGTTTGTAGCGCGCAACCAGCGCTATGACGGCCAACTGGTTCGCACCCTGCACGATGGACTGCTGGCCACCGGGCTGGATGCCGCCCGCCTGCGAGGTCGCCGCGTGCTGCTAAAACCCAATCTGGTGGAACCGACGCGCGCGGCGCCTCATGTCACCACACATCCTGCGGTGGTGGGCGCGGCGGCGGAGGTATTTCGTTCGTGGGGAGCCACCGTCGTCGTGGGCGAGGGCCCTGGCCACGTGCGCGACACCGAAATGGCAACCGTCGAAAGCGGACTGCAGGATGTCCTCGACCGGCTACAGCTGCCCTTCGCCGACTTGAACTACGAGGAGGTCGCGTGGGTCCCGAATCGGGGACGCGCCAGTGCGCTCGAAGGATTCTTCTTTCCGCGTTCCGTGCTCGAAGCCGACCTGATCGTGTCTCTGGCCAAGATGAAGACGCATCATTGGGTCGGCGTCACGGCCTCGTTGAAAAACATGTACGGCGTCATTCCCGGCATCAAATATGGCTGGCCCAAAAACGTTCTACATCACAACGGCATACCGGAGACCGTTTTCGACATCAATTCCTCCATCCCGAGGACCATTTCCATCATCGATGGGATCACCTGCATGGAAGGAGACGGGCCGATCATGGGCCGGCCGAAACCGATGGGGTTGATCGTCGTCGGCACGAATCCAACCGCGGTAGACGCCACCGTTTGTCGCCTCATGCAGGTCGAACCGCGCGCGGTGAACTACTTGCGGCTCGCCGCCGACCACCTCGGTCCGGTCGACAACCAGCTGATTGCGCAGCGTGGCGAAGCGTGGCGGCCCCTAGCGGCCCGTTTCGAAATCCTGGATGTCCCGCACCTGCGCGGACTACGGGCCACGCTGTGACCCACAAGTTCGCCCCAAGAAGATTGTCTCACGCGGAGGCGCAGAGGCGTGGAGCGGTGGAGGAACCTGCAACCAAGATGCCATCCGGCGTTTCAATGCTCAGATGGCTCTCTGCGGCTCCGCGTCTCCGCGTGAGACCTATCGGCGGGCGAACCAGCCAGTGCCGCGAGCCGCGCAAGATCTGAAAACCAGCATCCTTCGCCGCGGCCCGGTGAACGCGGCGTTACGGCTCGGAGGCCGGCACGGGCTGAGGTACCGGCGCCGGCGGAGCCGTCTCGGGCGCTGCAGGCTCGGTAGCGGGCGCTGTTTCTGGAGCGGGAGCCGTTTCCGGAGCAGGCGAGGGCGTCTCGGCGGCGGAGTTGGCCGGAACGGGCGTCGTCGCGATGGCCGGCGAGGAAGCAGTGGGAGGAGCGGCGACAGGTGACGAGTTCGCGCCGTCACCGGTTGTCGCGGAAGGGCCGTCGAGCGCCGGGCCAGCAGGCTCGGTCGAAAGGCTGTCGGCGGCGGCCGGCGCCGGGTCGGGGGTCGCCTCGGCCGCTGCGACGTTCTCCTCGTCCGGCCGAATGACACGATCTTCGTCCGTCGGATCGATGTTCAACCACTGGCGGCGGATGTCGTCGGGTACGGACTCGCGCCAGATGGCAAGCACGGTTTTCACATCCAGGTGGGGATTACCGCGCTCGTTGCCCTTCTTTCCTCCTTGGATCGGCTTCAGCGGAGCCCACAGCATGTCGACCCGCGCGCTGTCGTTGTAGTAACGTCCGCCGATGACCCTGCCGTCCGAGTTGAGATCGAGCAGGTAATGGAAGTACATCTGCCGGTTGAACTTCGGGCCCTGGTTCGTCTCCATGTTGACGTTCATGGCGTACGTGGCCGTCAGCTTGACTTCCGCGGCCCGGTTCCCGTTCTGCTTCGTGACCGTCGACTTGTAGTTGTAGATGGGGTAGTTCACAACGACTTCGCCGAGCGCCGCCTCGACGCCGATCGGATGATCGCCGCGGCCCAGCCAGTTCGTCAAAGTCAGATGCAGTACGGCGGGATGAATGACCGCGTCGGTACCTCCGAGAAACTCCGTATCGGTATACATGTAGATTTCCGCCAGCAGGCCCTTGATGTCGGCCGGCGTGAACACGACACCGTTGCGCGTGACGCTCCGCTGCGGTTCCGCATGCCGGATGGCTGCTGCCGTCCAGCCGTTGCAGTGTCCATACCAATGCGGTGTCGGCGGCTCGGACGAGCGGACCCGCACCTGCCGCAGGCGGCCGAACAGCCCGCGCCGCGTCGTGAACTCTCCGGGCCCACCCAGCCCCCCCGCTCGGCGTGATTTGTGTGCGCCGACATCGATCCGCTCGAAGTCGTACGCGAGGGACTGGCCCCTATGGAACGCTTGGTCGTATTTCCGCATGGCGACCATCGTGCCGCCGGCCCGGTCGGGATAGTCGTAGCCCGAATAAGGAGTGCGAAAAGTGGGCACGCTGCCATCGGCCGGCAGGTCGTCCAGTGTCTGCACCAGCTGCTGGCCCCACCACTGTTGAAATACCTGCTCCTGGTATTCCAATTCCTGTTTGGGAATCGGACTCAGCGAAATCTGTCCCAGAGAGGCGACTGTCACCAGCAAGGAAACCATCGTTGTAGACATCACAGAACCTCAACACGGCCAACGCGGACAGGAGAGGGCGGGAATAAAGTCAGCTACTTCAGCGCCAAAGAAAATACCCTCCGGTGACATCTTGTCAAACCGGAGGGTAATTTTGTGCGTGTCGTCGAAACCGCTGCTACGCTGGGCCGACAGCGAGCGCCCATTCGTGCGGGGATACCGGACGGGAAGCAGGACGCGGACTCAGACTTTCTGGATGGGCTTCTGGGTCGGCTTCTGAACCGCGCCCTTCTGCACCGGCTTCTGGACAGGGGCCTGTACCGGGGCCACGTGCTTCTGGATCGGAGCCTGGACCGGCTTCATATCCTTCTGCACCGGAGCGGGTGCCTTCTGCACGGGTGCTGGGGCCTTCTGGACCGGAGCCTGCACGGGTGCCGGGGCTTTCTGCACAGGAGCCGGAGCCTTCTGGACCGGAGCCTGCACGGGTGCCGGGGCTTTCTGCACGGGTGCCGGAGCCGGAGCCTTTTGAACCGGAGCCTGCACGGGAGCCGGAGCCTTCTGCACAGGGGCCGCTTCCTTCTGCACAGGCGCCGGAGCGGGTGCCTGGACCGGCGCCGCTTCCTTCTGTACGGGAGCAGGAGCCTGGACCGGCGCAGTTTCCTTTTGTACGGGTGCCGGAGCCTGCACTGGAGCAGTCTCCTTTTGAATGGGTGCCGGGGCCTGCTTCTCCTGAGCCGAAGCCAACACGGATGTTCCCAGGAATGCCACACCACATCCCATGGTCATCAGAAAGCGCCTCATTTGCAAATCTCCTGTAGAAAAACGAGGTTGCTTGTCACAGGCGGGTATCGTAATTCCTCTTACCCCTCTTCGCCAGTCCCCATAAACGTCAAAGTCCCCCGGCTGGCGGGCCTGCAAGTGAAGCTGAAGTTTTCCCAAATTGTCAAAGCTGCTACAACGACAGTCCGCAGTGGCGAGCGTCGCTACGCCGCCAGTCCGGCAGGAGGTCGCAACGGTGCTTATGCGGCGCATGACGCGGTACGTAATCGCTGAGTTCCTGAAAGTCTTCTGCGTGGCCGTCACCGGTATCACTACGCTGTTGATCTTTGGTGTGCTGGTCACCGAGATGATCCGACAGGGGCTGGCTCCCGAATGTGTTATGCGATTGCTCCCCTACGCGGTTCCGATCGGGCTGTTGTATGCCATTCCCTGCACGACGTTGTTCGCGGTGTGCAGCGTCTACGGGCGGTTGTCGGCGTCGAACGAAGTCGTGGCCGTCAAGGCGGCGGGCATTTCGCCGCTGGTCCTGATCTCGCCGATCCTCGTCATCACGTTCATCATGAGTGTGCTGGTCGTATGGCTGAACGATGTCGCGGTTTCGTGGGGGCGCACGGGTTTTCAGCGCGTCGTGCTGGAGTCGGTGGAGCAGATTGCTTACGGCATGCTACGGACTCGCAAGGCGTACACGACGGAGCGATTTTCGATCAGTGTGCGAGCCGTCGAGGGGGAGAAGCTGATCAAGCCGACGGTGACACTGCGACTGAGCGATACGGGACCGGCCATGATCATGACCGCTGACGAAGCGGAGCTGCACTCCAATCCTGCGATGGAAACGTTGCGGCTCGTGCTCCGGAACTGCGAGTTCGAGTATGGCGACTGGCACGGCGAGGATCCCGGGGAGGTGACCCGCGAGATACCTCTCACGGCGGCCGCACGGCGCGGCTACGATTCCAGTCGTCCAGCGGATACGGCGTTGCATCGGATCCCCCGGGAGATTGCGGAGCAAAAGCGTCAGATCGCCGAGTTGCAGCGGGAGTTTGCCGCCGAGGCGGCGCTGCAGATGTTGCTGGCCGACCTCCATGAGCTGACGAGCGACCAGTGGCCAGCGCGGCAGCAGCAGCTGGCGAACATGCAGGCTCGACTGCATCGGTTGTACACCGAGCCGTGGCGGCGGGTGGCCAACGGATTCAGCTGCCTCTGCTTTGCGCTGGTCGGGGCGCCCCTGGCGATTCGCCTGCGGTCGGCCGACGTGTGGTCGAGCTTCGGTATCTGCTTCCTGCCGATTCTGGTGGTGTACTATCCGTTGATGATGTACGGGGTGGACCTGGCCAAGTCGGGCGATATGCCGCCCATCTGCGTGTGGTTGGGCAATGGGGTGCTTGGGCTGATCGGATT
>JBFWYF010000163.1:0-10694 GCA_050186685.1 Pirellulaceae bacterium | reverse complement strand
CTGACGCGCTAATCCTCTTCGTGACGTAGCTTGGCGAGGATCGTGTAGTCCTCCAGCGTCGTGGTGTCCTGCGTGATCTGTTCCCGGCCGGACGCGATATCCCGCAGCAAGCGTCGCATGATTTTGCCGCTGCGCGTTTTTGGTAATGCGCTGGTGAAGCGGATATCATCGGGTTGGGCCAGTGCGCCGATTTCTTTCCGCACGTGTGACTTGAGGGCGGCGCGGAGGTCGTCGTTGGGCTCGCTACCTTCTTTCAAAGTCACGAACACGGCGACCGCCTGGCCCTTCAAGTCGTCGGGACGGCCGACGGCAGCGGCCTCGGCCACAGCGGGATGGCTGACCAGGGCGCTCTCGACTTCGATCGTGCTCAGTCGGTGACCGGAGACATTGATCACATCGTCGATGCGACCCATGATCCAGTAGTAGCCGTCTTTGTCCTGCCGCGAGTTGTCGCCGGTCAGATACTTGCCGGGAACTTTGGTCCAATACTGTTCGCGATAGCGACGGTCGTCCCCCCAGATGCCGCGGAGCATGCCCGGCCAGGGCTGGGCAATGCAGAGCATCCCGCCGTGATTGACGGGTACCGGCTGGTGACGCTCGTCGACGATGGCGGGAATGACGCCGGGGAGCGGCTTGGTGCAGCTGCCGGGTTTGGTGGCGATCGCGCCGGGCAGGGGGGACATCATGATCCCGCCGGTTTCCGTCTGCCACCACGTGTCGACGATGGGGCAGCGGCCGCCGCCCACGACGCGGTGGTACCACATCCAGGCCTCGGGGTTAATCCCTTCGCCGACGCTGCCGAGCAACCGCAGGCTGGACAGGTCGTGTTTCGTGACATGGTGGTCGCCCCACTTGATAAACGCGCGGATGGCGGTGGGGGCTGTGTACAACACGCTGACGCAATGCCGTTCGATGATGTCCCAGAACCGGTCCTCGTGGGGCCAGTTCGGGGCGCCTTCGTACATCATCACCGTCGCGCCAGCGGCGAGAGGCCCGTAGACGACGTAGCTGTGACCGGTCACCCAGCCGCAATCGGCCGTGCACCAGAAGACATCGTCGTCGCGGTAATCGAACACCCATTCAAAAGTCTTCTTGACGTACAAGTTATAGCCGGCGGTCGTATGGCGAATACCTTTCGGTTTTCCGGTTGAGCCACTTGTGTAGAGGATGAACAACGAGTTCTCGCTGTCCACTGGCACGGCGGGACAATCGGCCGAAGCCGTCGCCATCAAGTCGTGCCACCAGAAATCGCGGCCGGCCTGCATCGGGACGTCAGTCCCCATCCGCCGCAGCACGATACATTTCTCGACGGTCGGCGATTTGGCGAGCGCATCGTCGATGGTGCTCTTCAGTGCTAACGATTTGCCGCGTCGCCAGGCTCCGTCGGCGGTGATCTGGATCTTGGCTTTGGCGTCGTTATTGCGATCGGCCACGGCTTCCGCCGAAAACCCCGCGAAGATGACGCTGTGGACGGCGCCCAGCCGCGCGCAGGCGAGCATGGCGATGGCCAACTCGGGAGTCATCGGCATATAGATTGAAACGACATCGCCTTGCTTCACGCCCAGTTTTTTCAATGCGTCGGCGAACAGGCACACTTCGCGATGCAGCTGCTGGTAAGTCAAGGTTCGCTGATCACCTGGTTCACCTTCCCAGATGATCGCCGCCTTATTGCGGCGCCAGGTGCCGAGATGGATATCGAGGCAGTTGTACGACGCGTTGGTCTTGCCACCGACGAACCACTGTGCGTCCGGCGGCGACCAATCCAGAATCTCCTGGAATGGCTCGAACCAGTGCAATTCCTCACGAGCGTACTTCGCCCAGAAGGCGGCGGGGTCGGCCAATGCTTCGTCATACAGCTGCTGGTATTGCTCGAGTGACCGGATCCGGGCGCCGGCCGAAAATTCCTGGCTCGGCGGGAACAGCCGCTCTTCGTGCATCACGGTATCGATTTGGCCGTCGGTGGTTGGCGACATGTTGCGGACTCCTGTTACGGAACGGGCTCGGGCCCGATGGAAGTGCGTCTGGTTGCACGACTTTCTACGTGTTTGACGGCTGCGCCACAACACCCCGTCGCGACGGTCGTGCGTGTCGCCGCCGGCGAACGGAACGGTGTTCCGGTTTGCAGGCGAGACGGGGGCCAAGTGCTCGGCGACGGCGAGCATCTATCAGTACGCCGGATCGAGAGCCGTGAGCAAGCGGTCGAGGTCCGCCTCGTTGGCATACGCGTGGGGGCTGATTCGCAGCCGCCCCCCGCGGCAGGCGAGCACGACTTGCCGGTCCAGGCACTGGCGGCGCAGCGCTTGCGAATCGCGGCCCGGCATTTCGAAAGCGACGATTCCCGAACGATGAGCCCCCAACCGGGGCGTCGTGACGACGGCGCCCGCGGCGTGGAGTCGCGCCACGGCGTAGTCTGTCAGCGCCAGCACGCGATCGGCGATCGCCGTCGATGTGGGCGAAAGACCTTGGTCGGCCAGAAACTGCAGGCTCGCGGCCAACCCGATCAGGCCTGCCATGTTGTACGAGCCACCTTCATAGCGGGCGGCGGTGGGCCGTGGCTGCCACTCGATTCGGCCGTAGTCACTCGCATGAGCAACGCTGTTCCAGCCGACGCCGACGGGGCGGAGCAAGTCCAGGTGCTCCCGCCGCACATAGAACAGCCCCGCCCCTTCCGGCCCCAGCAGCCATTTGTGGCCGTCGGCTGCCAGGAAGTCGATGGGAATCGCCGAGACGTCCAGCGGGAACACACCCAGTCCTTGAATCGCGTCGACGAACAGCCGGGCGCCATAGCGGTGCGCGAGCGCGGCGAGTTCCGACAAATCCACGCGCCAGCCGGTGCCGAAACCGACCCAGCTGATCGACAGGACCCGGGTGCGGCGGTCCAAGTATTGGGCGATACGCTCCACGTCGACGGGTCCCTCCACCTCGACGGCAACTCGCCGCGTTTCGACTCCACGGTCGGCCAGGTTCATCCACGGATACTGATTCGTGGGAAACTCATTGGCCAGCGTGACGACGTTGTCACCCGGCTGCCAGGGGAATCCCTCAGCTACAAGTCCAATGCCGGTTGTTGTATTGGCGACGAACGCAATTTCATCGGGGTCGGCCCCGATCAGCTGGGCAGCCGTGGTGCGCCCGCGTTCGATCGTGGCTCGCCATTGTCCCCAGCACGTGTCGCCCTCGTCGGCGGCCTGGTCCAGCCAGTGCTGGATGGCTGCGCGGGTGGGAGCCGGCAGCGGTGCCACGGCAGCATTGTCCAGATACGACCACCGGCGTGTCACCGGCATCTGGTCGCGAAAACGAGTCCAGTCGCTCGGGACGGTACCCACCCAGCTTCCTCCCGGGCTACCGCGGCACCTGGCCTCGCGGTACCCAAAAATCTTCGTTAATTCCTCCCGCCAAAACCGATGACAGCGGGTTCCTGGCAATTATACTAGGCTGGAAATGAACGGATTGGGTACCGCGGGTCAGCTGTGCAAATCTGGGGAAGCAACGAATGCCCAAGGCATTGTGTTGGACAGGGCTGGTGATTGCCGTCCTCGTCCTGGCGTTATTCTCGTTCGATCTCGTCGCGCCAGCGAACATGGCTCCGTTTCAGAAATCGAGCGTGATGCTCGATATCTTGTTCATTTTGTGCGCTGTTGCCCTGATCTACGTCGGCTGGACGACTCTCAAGGAACAAGACAAGCGATAGGGTTCATGCGGCGCGGAGCACCGAGCGTGATGCGACGGGACTTTGGCGTTCTTGGTGTGCCCCGGCCAGTTGGCTCGGCATGACAACATGGAGTTCTCCCCGTTCACGGTACGTCGCGGCGATCTGGAGCAGATAGTCGAGCGCGGCGAGTCCGCCGGGCGGATTGGCCGCGAGCTGTCGGGACGTAACGACCAGATGGATCGTATCGCCTTGCACAATCGCACGGCGAAAGACGGAGCGAGCGGTCCAGCACATCGACCAGCGCGCGACCGATGGTACGAGCAGCGTGGGATCTGCGGCCGCAATGCCGAATCGCGCGAGACTCGGGCGGGATTCCCCTGCGGCGCCCCGCCGATCGCTACGAGTTCTCAGCAGTCCGATGTGGTGGTCGGCGAGCAGATCGAGGTGCTTCGGCGGATCGATGTCGGCCAGCGCGAGCGCTGTGATCGTCAAACGCGCTTTGGCGGCACACGCGCGGCGCAGCCCCAGCTCGCGCGAAAACTCGGCTCGGCTGCCCCCCACCCATTGCGACGTGGCCAGCAGCCCGAATTCGCGTTGCGGAGCGGTTGAGCGGATCTGGTCGAGCAGCGATGTGGGACGGCGCAAATCGAGACACCAGAGCGCCGGAGCCTGGTGTGAGCCCAGGGTTTCCAGTAAGTCGGTCCACAGGAAGGACTCTTCCGAGGCCGGATCGATATCGACGGAAATGACCAATCGAGCGACTCGCGATTCCGGTAGTTGCATGCGGGGGACTTCCTTGTTGTTGCTCGCGCGGTTCACCTCTTCGCTCGTCCGCTCGCAGTCGGCTCCCGTTTGCCGACCCGTGCCGGTCGAGCGAGCCGGTCCGCGGCAGATGACCGGCCGGGCAGTCGCTCGGGTGGCTGCGCCGGCTCCTGCCAACAACATCCATCGGTCAACCACGGTCACGCGATGAACGCCCGGACGGCGAGCCACAAAACCGTTTCAGCGATCACGTTCGTCAGCCGGTCGACCCATCCAGTCCGGACGGATTCGCCAAACCGGACTCGCGGCATGTCCCGCGGGGACCGCGTCGCGGGCCGAGAATTATGGTTGAGCCAGAATGTTCGAGAGGGAATAATGAAACGGCAACGGTAATCGGCTTGTCTCTCACTTCTGGTGATGATGGGATGGCAGATCGCAGTTTGGGTGCGCAGATCACGACCGAGTCCGATGGCTTCGACGACACAGCGACGTATGTGCCTGCCTCCGCCGAGGCCCTTCTGGCCGAGGTAGCCGAGACACATCTGGCGCCAGGCCAGACAGAGCAGCAGCCGGACGACGAAGCGGAGGAGCTGTTGGGAGAGAGTCCGCTCAGCGTATCGGAGTACATCCGGGGCTTCAGCGCATGCCTGATTTCCACGGCGGTCCATGTCGCGGTCCTCGTTGCCCTGGCGTTGGTCGCCTTCGAGAATCCGCTGAAGCGGCAGATTCAGGAAATCATTTCCACGCCGATCGCCGAACAGCCGGAAGAGCCGCCCGTCCAGATCGAACTGAACGAAGAAGTCGTCACCGTGGAAACGCAGTCGCTGGCTTTGTTGAGCAGCGCTCCGGCCGTCGGGGCGGTCGGCGCGGGACCATCCGCCACCGTCGGCACGCCGACGATCGACCAGCAGGTCCTTCGGGAAGCGGACATCAACACGACGATGTCGATCGATTTTCCCACAGCCGGTATTCCCAATCCGCATAAACTGATCGAAGCTGTGCCGGACGGCGAGGTGAAGGGGGAACCCCGAGCGATTGTCGGTGATTACCAGGAGGCGCTCGACCGGCTGACCCAGGAAATTATGTGGATGCTCGACAAGGGTCCGGTGCTGGTCGTGTGGCTGTTCGACGAGTCAGAGAGCATGAAGGACGATCAGCAGGAGATTCGCGATCGCATCCAGAACGTGTACCGCCAGCTGGGCATCTCGGGCAAGTCCCAGAACGACGCCCTGTTGACCGCAGTCTCCAGCTTCGGACAAACGTACCATTCGCTGTTACCGCGCCCCAGCGGCGACCTCGACATGATCCGCAAGGCCATCGACGGCATTCCTGTCGATCCCTCCGGCAAGGAAATGATGTGCCAGGCCGTGGGTCAGTCGATTGTCGAATACCGCAAACAGGCGCAGCGCGGTCGCCGACAGCTGGCCTTGGTGCTTGTTTCGGATGAGAGCGGCGAGATGGCCAATAATGATCGGTACCTGGAGGCTGCCATCGCCGAAGCTAAGGCTGCGGATTGCCGCATCTACGTTCTCGGCCGCGAGGCCGTGTTTGGTTATCCGCACGCCTGGATTCGCTGGCGCCACGACCAGACGCGGCGCGTACACTGGCTGCCGATCGACCGCGGGCCCGAGACGGGGTTTCCCGAACAGCTGCAGATCGACGGCCTGCGGCGGCGTCGCGACGCGTTCAGCAGCGGCTTTGGACCCTATGAACAGTGCCGGCTGGCTCGGGAAACCAACGGCGTTTTCTTCATGTTGCCCAGCATCGAAGACAATCTGGCGGGGCTGCAGAAGCACCGCTATGACCTCGAAGCGATGCGTCCGTTCCTGCCCGATATGCGCTCCCGCGGCGAAGTACTCGCTTCGCGCGATGAACGGCCGTTGCGGACACTCATCTGGACGGTGATCTCCGATCTGAATCCGTGGAATCCGCGTGTAGGTAAGGACGTGGAACTGCAGGTCGAGTTCTCGCTGAATCCCGAGCAACTCGTGCAGCAGATTCGGACCAACCAGCAGAAGGCGATCGCGCTGCTGCGATACATGCATGAAGCGCAGGAGGTGCTGGAAGAGGGACTCGCGTTGAGGGACCAGGAAGCCGACCCGCGCTGGCAAGCGAACTACGACCTGATCTATGCCCAGCTGCTGGCGTACCAAGCTCGTATCTACGAGTACGGTGCCGGCTTGGAGCCGTACCTCAAGCAGCCGCCGACCGCTCCGCTGACCCAGCAGCCTAACCTGGTGCTCGTCCACTGGGATGTTCGCACCCGCAGCGCGACATTGACCAAAGAGAGTAAACCGTACATCGACGAAGCCAATCGGCTGTTTCAGGCGATCCAGAAGAAATACCCGGGGACGCCGTGGGCCGCACGGGCTCAATGGGAAGCGGCCCGCGGTTACGGGATTCATCTGGTTGGCGACTACGACGAACCACTGCGCGATGTTGCGAATCCTCGACCGCCGCCCAAGCTGTAAGAAGAAGACTGAGAATTGAAAGGCGAGTTCCCTATGAAACGGATTTCACGCCGAACGGCGCTTCGTCTGGCTGCCGCGGGCGCCGTGACCCTCGCGACCGCCCGCCCCCCGCGACCCGCGGCTGCGGCCAAACGCGTGGCCAAATGGGACGCGGCCATCGAGCGCGGTTTGAAGTGGGTTGTGTCGACGCAGTCCGCGCTCGGGCATTGGACCGCAGGCAGCTACCCGACCGCCATGACCGCGCTAGCCGGTACCGCGCTGGTCGCCTCCGGCTCGACCGCGGTCCATGGTCCGTATGCCAGCAACATCCGCCGTGCTGTCGATTATCTGTCCAGCAAGGTCAACGACAACGGGCTGATTGGCGATCCGGTGTCCGACAACCGGTACACCTACGGACATGGGTTTTCGATGCTGTTCCTCTCGCAGATTCTCGGCGAAGAGGAAGACGAGGAGCGGCGCGGGGAACTGGTCGAGATCCTGGGCAAAGCGGTCGAATTCAGCGGTAAGGCACAGACGCCCTCGGGAGGTTGGGGGTACGTCAGTGCCAAGGACGGAAACAACTTCGACGAAGGTTCGACGACGATCACGCAGGTTCAAGGTTTGCGTGGCTGTCGCAACGCCGGGATCCCCGTGCCTGCGGAAGTGGTGGACGGAGCCAAGAACTACATCTACGAATGCAAGAACCCGGACGGCGGTATCTCGTATAGTTCCCGCAACCGGGGCAGCTCGCGGCCCGCGATCACCGCCGCGGCCCTCGCCGCCCTGTACAACGCGGGGGACTACGACAGCGAACACGTGCCCCAAATGTTGAAGTACACGAAGGAGCAGCTGCACAACATCAATAACGCCGTGCAGTCATTCGGGCATTGGCACTACACGTACCTGTACTATTCTCAGGTCGTCTACCGGCAGGGCGACGCGGAATGGCAGCCGTTCCGCGACAAGCTGTACGACAAGATCATCAGCGAACAGGAGTCGAACGGCAGCTGGAACGGAAACATCGGTGCCATTTATGTCACGGCCTGCAATCTGATCATGCTGCAGCTCGATAGGGGATTGTTGCCGATCTATCAGCGCTGATGCCCCCTGTGTGGCACGACGCTCTGCCGTCGTGAAACTCGTTCACTCCCGTACTCACGGCGGCGGAGCGACGTGCCACACTTTCCGCAGTCAAGTGCCATCCTTCCGCTCAGCCTCGCGACGCCGATTGCCACGCGTGGCTTTGTTCCCACTCGTGGACGTACTCTCCGAGTCGGCGGAGTCGTGTGGCTTCGTCCCAGTTTAGCAGGGAGGACATCAGTCGGCTAACGCGCGCCGCGGTCTCGGGACCGCCGTGTGGACCGAGGGCCAGTCGGGTACGCCGCCGCAGGACGTCGGCTACGGTCACGGCGAGCTCGCGTTCGCATGCCCGCCGTACGTCCTCGTCCTGGAGTCCGTCGGGTCCACCGCCCAACGTGCTGCGCGGGTTTCGCACGTTCTCGGCCAGCGGCGTGTCCGCCGTGCGGCAGGCTGGGCTGCGCCGGTCAAGCAGCCGGAAAACCTGGTCTACCGTGTGCTCGGCGATCGCGCGGAAGGTCGTGTACTTGCCCCCCACGATGCTCAGCAGATTGCGGCCGTGCCGCACAAGCTGGTACTCGCGCGACCGATTGGACGGAGCGTTCTGAGGTGCCCGCAGCAGCGGCCGGATCCCGGCGAAGCTACCCAACACATCACGCCGGTCGACGGCCCAAGCAGGAAGGATCGCGTGCAATCGATCGAGCAGATAATCGACGTCGCGCGACTCGGCCCAGATGTTCCGCGCATCGCCTCGAAAGTCCGTGTCCGTGGTCCCGAGCAGCGTCCAGTCGCCCCAGGGAACGGCAAATAACATGCGGCGGTCGACTTGGGACCGGAAGAAAATGCCGTGACTGCGGGTGAGCAAGGGGAGTAACAAATGCACGCCCTTTGTGGGGCTGAGCGCCACGCGGCGCGGATCCCACGTCGTGATGCCGACGACGTGTTCCACCCATGGTCCTGCTGCGTTCACCACGACCTGTGCGCGGATGTCGAACTGCCGGCCCGTCAATACGTCCCGAGCCCATACGCGCGTCAACCGATCCCGCACCCGTTCTGCACCGACGACTTCGCAGTAATTCACGCAGGGAACATCGCGCTGGCAGGCGTCAAACAGCACCTCGAGGCACAACCGGACGTCGTCCGTCTGGCAGTCATAGAATCGTATGCTGCCCCGCAAACCGGACGGATTCAGCCGAGGTTCTTCGCGCAAAGTCTCCGCCGCGGTCAACGCGCGATGGCGCAGCTCCGCCGGTTGGCCGGCCAGCCAGTCGTACAGACCCATGCCGAAGCGTAATTGCCACAACGGACGGGGGTCCCCGTCGTACACGGGCAGCAGGAACGATTGTGGACGAACGAGATGAGGTGCAACTTTCTGCAGAATCGTACGCTCACGACAGGCTTCGGCGACGAGCCGGAACTCGCCTTGCTCCAGGTAACGGAACCCGCCGTGAATGAGCTTCGTCGAGCGGCTGGAAGTCCCGCTGGCAAAGTCCTCCTTTTCGACCAATGCCACGCGCAGCCCCCGCAGGGCCGCGTCACGGGCAACACCGGCGCCGGCGATGCCGCCGCCGATGACCAGGAGATCCCATGGCTGGTCTGCCAGTTCCCCGAGCCGGCGTTTCATGCAAGACGTTCCGTTCGTCGCGAGAGATGGGGACCGTTACAATCACATCCGCTGACAAGTGACACCTCGAACGCCTCCTAATGTACGCCGAGTCGACCTTTTCGGGAGCGGCCATGGACAAGATTGCCGTCATTGGTCTCGGACTGGTGGGTTCTGCACTCTCCGAGCGATTTCTTCAGGCCGGACATGCTGTGGTGGGATTCGATATCGAACCCCAGCGGTGCCAGGAACTGCACCAACGAGGAGGCATCGTCGCCCCGTCCGCTGCCGATGCCGCGCGCGCCGCCTCGTTGTGCGTGCTAAGCCTGCCAACGAGCCAGCACGTCGAGACCGTCCTCGCGGAGATCGTCCCTTATCTGCGGGGCAAGACGGTCGCCGATACCACGACCGGCGCCCCCGAATTCTCGCGCGCGACGGGGGAACACCTCGCCGCGGACCACGTCGCGTACCTGGACGCGACAATTGTCGGGTCCAGCCGACACGTTCAGCAGGGGACCGCCTTGACGCTGGTCGGCGGCGAGGCCTCGGTGTTCGAGGCCAGCCGGACTTGGCTCAGCTGCTTTTCCACGCGGTCGTTCTACCTCGGCAGCTGGGGGAGCGGAGCCTCGATGAAGCTCGTCGTGAACCTGGTACTGGGATTGAACCGTGCCGTTCTGGCGGAAGGACTGTCGTTTGCCGAGCGATGTGCCCTCGATCCCCGCGTCGCCCTGGAAGTGCTGCGAGCCGGAATTGCCTACTCGCGAGTCATGGACACGAAGGGGCCCAAGATGATCGAACGGGAGTTTTCCCCGGAAGCACGCTTGGCGCAGCATCATAAGGACGTCCGGCTGATCCTGGAGATGGCCGAACGGTATGGCTGCGCGGTGCCACTTAGCCGGCAGCACGACCAACTGCTGGCCTTGGCGGAATCCCGTGGTTTTTCCGATGCCGACAACAGCGCCATCCTGGCGGCGTACGACGAGCCGCCGAAAAGGAACTGAAACGAAAAGCTTGTCGAAAAGGCCGGGCCTCTCCCTTGTTCTGCGTCATCTGCGTTCATTACGCCCTGTTGGTCGGGGGCGCCCGTCGTCCAGAGTCTTGCCCCGGCGACACGCTAGGGAAACGCAGAAAGCGCAGAAGGCCGCAGAAA